>NZ_JBCLVN010000017.1:0-14007 GCF_039548315.1 Cellulomonas olei | reverse complement strand
GTCGAGCCCGGTCATCTCGCAGTCGATCCACACGATGCGGTCGGCGCTGCCGTTGCCGTTGCTGAGGGTGCTCACCCGCCCGTCGTGGTCAGCGCGCCGCCGCGGGGCGACGCAGGAGGTGGCGGGACCGCCGTTCCGGCGGGCGACCGCGGGTCTCGGCGACCCGTCTGGACTCCCGGGCGGCGAGCAGCCGCTCGGAGTGCAGCAGGGAGGCCTCCAGGCGCGCCTGGTGGTCGGCCCGGACGAGCTCGAAGGTGAGGGTGGGGTGCATGGTGGTGGTCCTGTCGTGCTGCTGGGAGGGGCCTGGCCGGGCCCCGGGACTCACCGCGGTGACCACTACGGTTCCACCGCTGCACCCCACGGGTCACGCTGTTTTTCCGCCCCGCGCACCCGTCCCCGCGACCACCGTGCGCTCCAGGAACGCGGCGACGTCGGCGAGCCCGTCGCGGCCGATGCCGTGCCCGAGACCCGGGTACGTGTGGTGCTCGGCGGCCGTGTGCCGCGCGAGCCACGCCGCTGTGCGCGCGGTGGCGTCGGCGGGGATGACGGTGTCCGCGTCGCCGTGGCCGAACAGCACCGGGACGCGCAGCCCCGCCAGCTCGGCGTCGCCGGGCTCCTCGGCGTCGAGCGCGAACCCGGACAGCACCACGGCGGCCGTGATGCGCCCGGGGCGCGCCCGCAGGACCTGCGTCGCGAGCAGCCCGCCCTGGGAGAACCCGAGCAGTGCGAGCGGGCGGGCGGGGTCGACGGCCCCGTCCAGCCAGGTCAGCAGGGCGTCGGCCGCGTCGCGCACGGCGGCCGGGTCGGGCCGTCCGGGTGTCGCGAGCGGCGCCCAGGCGTAGCCCGGCCCCCCGCGCAGCGGGCCGCGCGGCGCGACGAGGGCGAGCTCCCGCGGCAGGGACGGGGCGAGGCCCAGCAGGTCGCCCTCGTGCGACCCGTACCCGTGCAGCAGCACGAGCACGGGCGCACCGGGTGCCGTGGCGCCGGCGGTCCGGACCGGGCCCGGGTCGACGCGCAGCGGCACGCTCAGCGCTCCAGGGCGAAGCCGGTGGTCCACGAGGTCTGCTCGCGGGCGGCGAGCGTGAGCTGCAGGAAGCCGAGCGCCTCGAGCTCGTGCGCGCGGCGCAGCGGACCGGCGTCGACGGCGCGCAGGCCGCCGCCCTCGACCACGCCGGCGAGCGCGGCCTTGGCGTCGGCGCCGTCCCCGGCGATCAGCACGGTGGTCGGCACCTGCCCGACGGTGCCGCCGGCGAGCGTCGCGGCGAAGTTCGTGTTGAAGGCCTTGAGCACGCGGGCCTGCGGGAGCCGCGCGGCGAGCTCGGCGGTGGCGGAGGACCCGGCCGGGACCACGAGGGAGTCGAAGGTGGCGAAGTCGACGGGGTTGGTGGTCTCCACGACGACCTTGCCCGCGAACCCGTCGGGGTACCGGTCC
Source organism: Cellulomonas olei (assembly GCF_039548315.1). Lineage (NCBI taxonomy): Bacteria > Bacillati > Actinomycetota > Actinomycetes > Micrococcales > Cellulomonadaceae > Cellulomonas > Cellulomonas olei. The sequence goes on along the minus strand of NZ_JBCLVN010000017.1, from coordinate 12,575 downwards.
GCGACCTCGGCGAGCGCGGGGTAGGGCAGCGCCAGCACGACGACGTCGCCGGTGACGGGGTCGCCGACGGTGCCGGGGGTGACGGCGGGGTCGACCGCGGCGGCCTTGGCCGCGTCCCGGGCGAGCACCTGGACCGGTGCGCCCGCCTTCAGGGCGGTGCGCGCGACGGCGCTGCCGATGTTGCCCGCACCGATGATCGTGACGCTGGTCATGTCCTGCTCCTCGTGCTCGTTGTTGTAGCGACAATCGTCACCGTACGCGCACTAGATTGAAGCGTCAACCATTGCGTAGGATGCCGCCATGACCGACGACACGCGCTGGCTGAGCACCGGCGAGCTGCAGGCGTGGATGCGCCTGGAGGCCGTGGCCGAGCTGCTGCCCGCCGCGCTCGACCACCAGCTCCAGCGGGACGCCGACCTGACGCACTTCGACTACCTGGTGCTCGCCAAGCTGTCCGAGGCGCCCGACCGCACGCTGCGCATGACGGCGCTCGCCTCCAGCACCAACGCCACGCTGCCGCGGCTCTCGCACGTCGCCGCCAGGCTCGAGGCCCGCGGGTACCTCCGCCGCACGCGCAGCGCGACCGACCGCCGTGCCACGCTCGCCACGCTCACCGAGGAGGGCTGGGCGAAGGTCGTCGCGACGGCTCCCACGCACGTCGCCGAGGTGCGCCGGCTCGTGGTCGACCGGCTCACCGCCGAGCAGATCGACCAGCTCGACGCCATCGCGCTCGCCGTGCTCGGCGCCCTCGACCCGGACAACCGCCTGCAGGCCCGGACCCCGGTGGCCGACCCGACCGACGGGTGCGGGAACGCCGCCGTCGCCTCCTGAGGCCCGTCAGGCCGCGTCGCCGGCGGCGCGACGCGCGCGGCGGGTCCGCCAGCGGTGCCAGACGCGCAGCACCAGCGCCTTGAACCGGTCCGTCAGGCGCCGCACGGCCGGGAACTCCGTCCCCAGGATCCCCAGGCCGAGGAAGATCACGAGCCAGCCCGGTCCCGGCAGCACGAGCAGGGCGATGCCCACCGCCACCACGGCGCCGCCCACCAGCGTGACCAGCACCTTGTAGGTCAGCCGCAGCCACGGCGAACCGTCCAGCCGGGCGCGCGCCCGGGCGAGCAGGCGGTGCGCACGGCCGTCCGTGCGCTCCCCGGCGGCGATCTCCGCGGCCAGGCCGTCATCCGTCATGCGGGCTCCAGGGTGTCGGGGGTCCTCGGAGAGTAGACGCACCGCGACGCCCCGGTGTTCCCGGCGGGGTCCGACCTGCGCTGCAACGGTGCTGCAACGGTGCGCGGCCTACCGTCGCGCCACGGCGCACCGCAACGACGCGGTGCCCCCGGCCCCGGCCGCACCCCGGCCCGGCCGGACACCTGCACGGAGGGCGCACATGACCGTCTACGCAGCACCGGGCCAGCCCGGCAGCCCCGCCACCTACCGCGAGCGCTACGACCACTGGATCGGCGGGGAGTTCGTCGCCCCGGCGTCCGGACGCTACTTCGAGAACCCGACGCCGGTGACCGGCCGGACGTTCACCGAGGTGGCCCGCGGGGACGCCGCCGACATCGAGCGCGCGCTGGACGCCGCGCACGGCGCCGCCCGCTCCTGGGGCCGGACCACGGCGACGGAGCGCGCGGTGATCCTCAACAAGATCGCCGACCGCATGGAGGCGAACCTCGAGATGCTCGCGGTCGCCGAGTCCTGGGAGAACGGCAAGCCGGTCCGCGAGACCCTGGCCGCGGACCTGCCGCTGGCCGTCGACCACTTCCGGTACTTCGCCGGCGCCGTACGCGCGCAGGAGGGGTCCATCTCGGAGATCGACGCGGACACCATCGCGTACCACTTCCACGAGCCGCTCGGGGTGGTCGGGCAGATCATCCCGTGGAACTTCCCGCTGCTCATGGCGACGTGGAAGCTCGCCCCGGCGCTCGCGGCCGGCAACACGGTGGTGATGAAGCCCGCCGAGCAGACGCCCACGTCGATCCTCATGCTCATGGAGCTCATCGCCGACCTGCTCCCGCCGGGCGTCGTCAACGTGGTCAACGGGTTCGGCGTCGAGGCCGGCAAGCCGCTCGCGTCCAGCCCCCGCATCCGCAAGATCGCGTTCACCGGCGAGACGACGACCGGGCGGCTGATCATGCAGTACGCCAGCCAGAACATCATCCCGGTGACCCTCGAGCTGGGCGGCAAGAGCCCGAACATCTTCTTCGAGGACGTCGCCCGCGCGAAGGACGACTACTACGACAAGGCGCTCGAGGGCTTCACGATGTTCGCCCTCAACCAGGGGGAGGTCTGCACCTGCCCGTCGCGGGCCCTCATCCAGGAGTCGATCTACGACGGGTTCCTCGCCGACGCCATCGGCCGCACCGAGGCCGTCAAGCAGGGCAACCCGCTGGACACCGAGACGATGATCGGCGCGCAGGCCTCCCACGACCAGCTCGAGAAGATCCTGTCGTACATCGACATCGGCCAGGCCGAGGGGGCCAAGGTGCTCACCGGCGGCACCCGCGCGGAGCTCGACGGCGACCTGGCGGGCGGCTACTACGTCACCCCGACGATCTTCGAGGGCAAGAACTCGATGCGGATCTTCCAGGAGGAGATCTTCGGGCCGGTCGTCGCCGTCACGTCGTTCTCCGACTACTCGGACGCGATCCACACGGCCAACGACACGCTGTACGGGCTCGGCGCCGGCGTCTGGTCCCGTGACGGGTCGATCGCCTACCGGGCGGGCCGGGACATCGAGGCGGGCCGCGTGTGGACGAACTGCTACCACGCGTACCCCGCGGCCGCGGCGTTCGGCGGCTACAAGGGCTCCGGCGTCGGGCGCGAGAACCACAAGATGATGCTCGACCACTACCAGCAGACCAAGAACCTGCTGGTGTCCTACTCCGGGCAGAAGCTCGGGTTCTTCTGATCGGCACCCCGCGCGCGGCCCTGCCGGGACCCGGCGGGGCCGCGCGCGGGCGGGACGGAGGCACGTGGACGACGACGAGACGCCCGGCCGGGTCGCGCTGACCCCGGCGGCGGCTGACCTGCTGCGCCGGCTGCGCGACCAGCACGGCGACCTGATGTTCCACCAGTCCGGGGGCTGCTGCGACGGCTCCTCGCCGATGTGCTACCCCGCGGGCGAGCTCCTCACCGGCGACGCGGACGTCCACCTGGGCGACCTGCGCGTGGACGGCTTCACGGTGCCGGTGTGGATGAGCCGGGCGCAGTTCGCGTACTGGCGCCACACGCACCTGACGATCGACGTGGTGACCGGGCGCGGCGCCGGCTTCTCGCTGGAGGCGCCCGAGGGCGTCCGGTTCCTCATCCGGTCCCGGCTGCTCACCGACGAGGAGTGGCGCGCGACGTCCGCGGGCGAGGAGCCGCCGGAGCTGCTCGTGCGCGGGCCGGGGCGCACGGGCACGGCGCCGGCGGCGGCAGGGAGCTGACCGTCCGCACCGCGGCCCCGGGCGCGGGTCCGGGTGCGCCACGTGCCCGCCCGCGGCGTTCACCCGGCGCCGGCGGTGCCCGGCTCTGGCGCGCCGCGGCCGGCCGGGTCAGACTGGCGGCGCGACGACGACGTCGAGGGGGTGGGCCGTGCGGACCGACGAGCCGGCGGCGCTCGCGCGCACCCGCGTCGCCCACGAGCGGTTCCTGCACACCGGGGTGCGCGCCGACGGCGTCCGCCCGCTCGTTGCCGACTCGTGGCTGCGGAGCCTGCGCAGCGGCGTGGACCCCGAGCGGCCCGCGCCGCCCGTCACGCTCTCGGACGCCGACCTGCGGGCGTACCGCGACGAGCACCCGCTGCGCCACGCCCTGCCCCTGGTGCGGGGCCTGCTGCTCGACGCGGCCGTCGGGGAGGGGTTCGTGGTCGCGCTCACCGACGCCGACGGCCGCCTGCTGTGGGTCGCGGGCGACGCGCGGGTCCGGCGGGCGGTCGAGGAGGTCGGGTTCGTCGAGGGCGCCGCCTGGGACGAGCGGCACGCCGGGACGAACGCCCCCGGCACCGCGCTGGCGACCGGCCACGACGTGCAGGTGCGCGCCGCCGAGCACTTCACGCGGGCCGTCCAGCCGTGGAGCTGCACCGCCGCGGTGCTGACCGGACCGGACGGGCGGGTGCTCGGCGCGCTCGACGTCACCGGCCGCGAGCAGGCCGCGTCGGTGCTCATGGGCTCCCTCGTCCGCGCGACCGCCGTCGCGGTGGAGGCGGACCTCCGGGCGCGCAGCCTCGCGCGCACCCGCCCCGTCACCGCAGGACGGACGCGGCTCGAGGTGCTGCGCCCCGGGTCGGGCGTGCTCGTCGGGCCCGGCGGCGCCCCGCGCACGCTGTCCCTGCGGCACGCCGAGCTGCTGCTCCTGCTCGGCGAGCACCCGCAGGGCCTGCACGCCGACGAGCTCGCGGTGCTGCTGCACCCCGACGCGATGTCCGACGTGGCCGTCCGCGCGGAGGTCTCGCGGCTGCGGCGCGTCGCGGGGTCGCTGGTGGCGCACTCCCGGCCGTACCGCCTCGCCGCGCCCCTCGACTCCGACGTCGCGACCGTGCGGGAGGCCCTCACGTCCGGTCGCGTGCGGCAGGCGCTCGACCAGTACCCCGGGCCGGTGCTGCCCCGGTCCCGGGCGCCGGGGGTCGAGCGGGTGCGCGACGCGCTCGCGGCCGACGTCCGCGGCGCCGTGCTCGGCGGCGACGACCCCGTCGCCCTCGAGGCGTGGCTCGACCGCGACGACGGGGCGGACGACTGGCAGGGCTGGGAGCGGCTGGTCGCGTGCACCCGGCCGGGCACCGCGGTGCACGCCCGCGCGCTGTCGCGGCTGGACCTGCTGGTGCGGCGGCTCGGGGTGGGGCCGGCACCGTACCCGTGGCGGTGACGGGCGCGGTGCGTCGGCCGACGGGTGGTGCGTCGGCCGACGGGTGGTGCGTCGGCCGACGGGTGGTGCGTCGGACGACGGGTGGTGTGTCAGCCGACGGGCGGTGCGTCAGCGGGCGGGGCCGTCGGTGCCGGGGTCGGTGGCGGGGCTCGTGGCGCTTGGGTCGTGCGCGCCGCCCGGGCCGTCTGTGCCGCCCGTGCGGGTCTGCGCCTCGACGTACGCCCGCAGCACCTCGTGCGGGATGCGCCCCGTGGCCGTGACGGCCATGCCCTGACGCGCCGCCCACGTGCGGATCACGGACGCCTCCCGCAGCGGCGCCGCCGCGCGGGGCCGACGGGTGGTCCGTCCTGCCTCGAGGAACGGCGCCACGGCCGCGGCGAGCCGGGTGGCGTTCGCGGGGGACAGGTCGAGCTCGACGACGTGCCCGTCGAGCGCCAGCACGTGGCTCGACGTCGCCGGGGACCCGTCCAGGTCGTCGACGAGCGCGACCTGCGTGCGTCGTGCCACGTCCGCCCCCCGGGTCCGCCGTGCCACCGGCGCACGGATCGGCACGACGCTAGGGCCGCGGCCGCACGGCCAGGGGCAGCCGGCGCGCAGGACAGGGGCGGGGCGGGGCGGTTCTGAGTACCGCGCGGGCGTGGTCGGGGGTGCCGGAGCACGGGATCGAGCACCGCGCGGCGCACCAGCGTGCTGCGCGGTTCCCCCGGATTCCTGCTCCGGCCGGGCGATCTGGTGCCGTAGGATCCGTCCGCCGGTCGGGCCCCGCCCGCCGCCGGATCCCCATCGTGCCCCGCATCCCAGGCAGGTCGGTCGTGACAGTGCTCGAGCAGACGGGGCAGCACCCGGACGCGTCCTCAGCCCCCCGCCCGGGAGTGCGCGCCCTGGCCCGGTCGCTGCCGAGGACCGTCGGGCTGGTCACGGCGGTGTGGGTCGCGGTGCTGCTGGCGTGGACCGTCGTCCTGCCGGCGTTCCGCTCGGCCGACGAGGCGAGCCACATCGGTGCCGCGATGTCGTGGGAGCACACCCACGAGTGGCCAGGGTTCAAGAAGCTCTACGCGTGGCGGCAGATCAACCCCGCCCTCGGGCCGGCGCAGTGGCGCGGGTACCCGCAGCTCGACGGCGCGACCGCGAGCCTGCGGGACGAGCGGCCGTCGTTCGACGAGCTCGGGCCGGCGCAGTCGTCGTCGTGGATCAACAACCTCGGGCAGCACCCGCCGGGCTACTACATGGTCATCGGCGTGGCGACCGGCGTGCTGCCCGACTCGACGCCGTACGACCTCGAGGCGTGGGTCCTGCGCCTGCTGAACGTGCTCATGATGGCGCCGCTGCCGTTCGTCCTGGCCCTGGCCGCACGCGCGCTCACCGACCAGCGAGCCGTCGTCCTGACGGCCTCGCTCATGCCGCTCGCGATCCCGCAGCTCGCGGCGCTCGGCGCCGCCGTCAACAACGACAACCTGCTGACCATCGCGTGCGCGGTCGTCACCCTCGGCGCGGTGCTGGTGGCGCGGGGGGACCTGCGCGCGCGCACCGGCGTCTGGACCGGCCTCGCCCTGGCCGTCGGGCTCCTCACCAAGGCCTGGGCGCTGCTGTTCGTCCCCGTGGTCGTGCTCGCCTACGTCGTCGCGCTGGTCCGCACGCGCGACCTGCGCCGCAGCCTCACCGGCCTCGTCGCGGCCGGGGCCGCCGCGGCCCTGGGCGGCTGGTGGTGGATCGCGAGCCTGCTGCGGTACGGCACCCTGCAGCCCGCCGGGCACGTCGACCACCTGCCCGTGCCCCTGGAGGCCGCCGACGCCTGGCGGACGTACGTGCACGACGCGACCGTCCTGGTGGTGTCGCGGTTCTGGGCGGCGCTGTCGATCCGCACCCCTCCCGACGTCCCGGCCGCCGACCCGAGCGCGCAGCCGTACCCGCTGTGGCTCACCGGGGGGCTCAGCGTCCTGGCGCTCCTGCTCGCGGCCGTCGTCCTCGTCCGGCGCCGCACGTTCGGGGCGGGACGCGCGGACGGCCTGCTGCTCGTCACGCCGTTCGTGCTCAACGTCGCCGTCCTGGTGGAGTCCACCTGGGGCCTGTACCTCGCGACCGGCGTGCCGCGCGGACTGCAGGGCCGCTACCTGTTCACCAGCGTCGCCGGGCTGGCCGTCGCGGCTGCCCTCGGTCTCGGCGTCCTGGTGCGGGGGCGGGCGCGGCGCTGGCTCCCGCTCGCCGTCGGCGCCGGCGCGCTCGCCTTCACGGCCTCGGCGATGCTCAAGGCGCTCGAGTTCCACTGGGCGGGTGACTCGCTGCTCGACAGGATCGCGTCCCTCGGCGCGTGGTCGCCGCTGGTCGCCCCGGTCACCGGGGCGATCCTCGTCGCCGTGCCCGTGTGCTCGATCGCGCTGCTCGTCGCGCTCGCCCGGCCCGGGCGCACCGACACCGGCGACGTGGTCCCCGGCGGTCCGCGGCACGCCGCGTAGCCGGGTCCGGGACGGGACCGCGCGTGCCCCCAGCAGGACTCGAACCTGCAACCGATGGACTAGAAGTTGGTGGAATGGGGATAACGCGAGATCGCGCAATGGGGCCCGCCATTGCGTTCTCGCAGGTCAGTAGCGCTCTGTGGCCCCACGAACGGGTGAACGGCGTAGTACCGCCGTGCCCCGGCAGCAACGCCTGGCTGCTGCACGTCTGCTGCACGCCGCACACTGGCGCGCCCCACGAGGCCGGGGCTGCACGACTCGTCGATGATGGGGGCGTTATTGCCCTGCGATACACGATGCGGAGAAGTTCGCCCGTGGAATGCGCCGAACTCTGCCTCCGTGCCGTTACCTTGTGCGAGTACGCGACGTAGAGGGGGTGGAGATGGCAGGGGCGCACGAACGGGACGTGGTAGAGGACCCAGAGCTCCAAATGGAGCGGCTCCGCTCGGCTACCGATGTCGAGACAAGCAAGTACAGGCTCCTGAATACCACTGTCATCGGGGTAGTCGTGCTCGGCTCGATGGCGATCTGCATCCCGATCGCGTACGCGTTCGCAGGCCAGGAGACGTCGGTGAACGTCGTCGTGAGCCTCGCCGCTAGCTTCACGCTGGCACTCACAACTGCCGGGGCTGGTGGAACGGCGTGGCACCACCATCGCAGAGCGAAGAACGCCGAGTCGCGAGTGGGGCAGCTGACAGGGGCGCTCCGTACATCTCGGGACGAGGCGCGCGGGCTGCGGGACAGAGTCGCAGGACTGGAGCGAGACCTCGCAGGTGTGCGGTCGGATCTTGCGCATGTGCGGTCTCGACCTGGGGGTGACTAGGTGCTGGAAGCAAGTCCGATGCGATCCGGTTACACTAGCGTGTCCAACTTGACAGATCGGGGTGAGGCGTGATGGGCGTAGCGGTCGTCAACACTGTGCTGCTCGTCGTTGCGGTTCTGAACCTGCTGTGGGCCGTGCTGGTGCTCAAGCCGATGTGGGTCCGTGCGCGCGTCGGACACGAGGCCAAGATGATTGAGTACCGCGTGCTCGACGCCATGCTCAGGGGCGACATCCAAGCTGACGATCCCGCACTCGATGAGTTGATTGCGTACTCGCGACTGCTATCGGAGCGGGCCAAGTCGATTGGCCTAACTGAGGCGGCAGCGCTGATGTCCGCGGCCGCCTCAACGGGGATCGATCCGAAGGCGCTCCCTCCTCGCGCGAGCTACGCGGAGATGACTCCTGCGGGACGTTCGATCGCAATGGAGGCGGACAGGGAGTTGCATCACATGCTCGCCGACTACTTGACACGTGGATCGCGTGCGTGGCTAGTTCTGGAGCCAACGAGGTGGCTGCTGCGCTCGCGGCGACGCCGCCACACCACGAACACGAACCCGAAGCCGTGGGTCCCCTCGGGACTTCCTACGCCTGGCGAGGCGGCGACGGGGTACCGGGCGGCGATTCACGACGACCGCGTTCGAGGCTTTCTCGACGAGCCGCTCGCGGCTTGATGCAGTCGATCAGGCAGCACGAGGCGCCCCGATCGGCCCGGGTGGGGCGCCTCTGCTACGTCACCATCCGGAGGTTGCGGCGCTGTGTCGACGCGTCGCGGCGGATCGCGACCCGAGGTGGTTCAAGAACTGCCAACACCTCCGCGGAAAGGGTCTCCGCGAGGTGGGCGCACCCCTGGATCGTCTCCGGCGGCACGTGGCCGAGCAGTTTTCCTACCTCGGCGAGTGACCCCCTCCCTGCAGGAGTGACGACGTGTAGGTGTGGTGCAGGTCGTGTCGCCGGACCAGGCCAAACCCGGCCGCCCGGGATGCACGGTCTCGGCGCTTGCGGAAGGTGCAGATGTCGAAAGGCGTCCCGGCCTCGGACGCCACGACCAGGCCCGAGCGGCAACCGGGGTGGTGCACGCCGCACGCGGACCAGGCGGGCTCGTCGAGGTCCACCCACACCAGCAGTGGGACTTCGTGCCGTCGCGGACCCTTGGGGTACGGCTTGATCGCCCCAGCGGTCCGGTCCGAGGTGTCGTTGCAGCCCGGCGGACGCACCGACCGCTGCCCGGTGCCGAGCAGCGGCAGCGCCATGCGCAGTCAGGCCCTCGAGGTGCTCGGCGCTCGCGGGCGGTGTCGGCGGGCGCAGGTGGGCAGCCGGGTTTGCCTGCGGGATCTCCGCGTCGACGGCGCTCACCAGGGACACGGACAGCAGTGCGACGATCCGCTGCGCCCACGACGGGTTCAGTCCCTGACCGGAGTGCCGTGGCCCATGCCTTCACGTTGCGCCTCGTGATGTCGACCAACTCGACGTCACGCCGGCGCGGCAAGAGGTGCAGGCCCCGTCGTCCGACGTCGTCGCCGCGGATTGACGGCTCGACCGTGCGCGTTCCCCACCACGCACTGCACCACGCCCCACCTCACGAGCCCGGTGAATGGGCCGGGCCAGCCGGGCGTGCGTGCGAGGCTCCGGCGTTGCCCGGCCGCGCGCAGCGTGGCTGCCCTGTGCACGAAGGGCCCTCATTTCGGCGGTGTGGACCTTGCCGTCGACTCCGCGGTACTGCGCCTGGCAGCGGACGGACGGCAGTTTCGTCGCCCTCGCCATGAGCCGGCCGTCCTTCGCGCGGGAACGCTGCCGAACAAGACGACGGCGGTCGACGAGGCTATGGCCGTCGTGGACGCGCTCACCGCCGCAGGGCTGCCGCCGTGGCCTGGGTGGGTGCTGCGGCTAGAAGTAGTCAGGCCCCCACGCGATGAAGGCCGCGAGCAGGGTCGCCGCGGAGGATGCCAGCGCAGTAACGACGCCGACGCGCCAGTTCGCGCGCCGATTCGCCCGCTGGATCCGCAGCTGGTCCCGGGGCGTCGGGTCGACCTGGACCAACGCGCTCGAGGACCGCATGCGATAGGCCCAGGGGGTCTTGATGATCTGCTCAACGATGACGATGCGCGCGAAGGCGTAGGTCGCCATGGCACCGAGGACCACCGCCCAGATGTCGGGCCAGACCGTGATTGCGAGCGCGACCCAAAAAGCGACCAAGGCGCTCCGCGCGGTCCACACCAGGAGCGAGAGCTGCGCGCTCGACCTGATTCGCCGACGGGAGTTGTTGAGGATGCTCGCCACTCGGGTGGCGAACTCCTGGGGGCTGGGTCCACTCGGGCTCGGCTCAGGGAGATCGAGACCCGGGCTCGCGAGCGTCGCCACGAACTGCGGGTCGTACGAACTGCCGAAGAAGCACCTGAGGGTGACACCGCCCTCCCCCTGAGTCTGCTCGACGACCAGCGCCACTCTGCTCAGGTCCCCGTCCGAGGCCTGCCGGTCCAGTGGGATGCCGGTGTCGATGGGACAGTCCCGTTCGGCCCCGCGCGCGCGGGTGAGACGAGCGTCGACTCCCAGGTGTCGCTGAGCCGCCTCGAGAATGTCGTCGACGTCGCTCACGTCGAGGACGTGCCGTCCCTGGACGCTCACAGACCAGTTGCCCAACGGATGCGGGGGTCCGACGGCCTCTGCCGGTGGACCGAACAGCCACTCCCGGATGCTCACGAACCGCACCGTACCGATGGGCGCCGCAGCAGCGACAGCGCCGGTCGGGGGTCCCGCGCCCATTGCGCGCGCCTTTTCGCCCAGCCCGGCGCATTGAGACGCACACGAGGACGCACACCCGCGGGCGAGCGGTCCAGCAGGTTGCAGCGGTGCTGGCACGTTGAGGCGGTGGGCGCCTGCGGTGCATGGCGCGCCGCGGACCCCGCGACCGAGTGGTGGCCCGCGCTGCCGCAGCGTGTCAGCCTCGGGACGCACGATGCCCGGGCGGACCTGACGCAGACCGCCCCGGGTGGCATGGCACGCCTGCGCGGGGCTATCGCTCAGCTCTACGCATGCCCGGTCCCGCGCCGCTCCACGACGTCGTCGCCCCCTCCGCGTCACCTGCGCTAGGAGACCGGATCCGAGCAGCTCGACACGGACGCCGTCGAGTGGCGGAGGCCGGCCAAGACGCCGCCATCCGCGCTCGCGTCGCCGACTCAACGGGCCGCGGCCGGCGCCTTCTAGCTATCGCCCGTGGATGTTCGTCGCTGCCAGCACAAGGCCACAGCCTTGTGCAGCTTCGTGCAAGGGTGTAGCGCGGTCGTTCGCTGCTGCACGTTCGCTGAACATGCCAGCACGGCGACCACCGGCGAGATGGTGAGTGTAGAGGTCAGCGCGTGCCCCTGTTCGGTTTCGGGTGATGCTTGACGGTTGGTGTTCGGTTGATCCTTGACGCTGTTGTCAGTGTGCGCTTCGGGTCTTGGTCGGTGCACCTCCCAGGGGTCGCTTGTTGCGGACGGGGCCGGTGCTCGTGCGTCGGACCGTGCGCAGCAGCTCGTTGCCGATCCAGAACTGCAGGGTGTCCGGGCCGACCAGGACGTCGCAGCGCTCGCCTGCGTGGTGGACTCCGACCGAGACCTGCTGCCAGGACACGCAGACCACCCCGACCGTGGAGACCTTGCGAGCGACCCAGTCCGCGCCGGTGCGGTCGGGTTCCGGGGTCCGCTCTCGGCGGGCTGCGCCGGCGAACCTCGCCGCGGGGGTCGCCATGGCGATGGACTGGTGGGGTCGATCGGTGTTGTAGAAGGCGACCCACTGGTCGAGGTCGTCCTGGGCCTGGGCCTGGGCGAGGGTCGCGAACTGCCTGCCGGTGCCGAACTCCGCGCGCAGGGTCCGGTGGAACCGTTCGATCTTGCCGGTCGTGGTCGGTGACCGGGGCTGGGTCAACAGGTGCTCGATGCCGTTGCGTCGGCAGATCGCGTCGAACAGCACCTCGACCGGCGGGTGGTTGAACCGGCCGGTGAAGACCTTGCCGTTGTCGGTCAGGATCTGCTCGGGGACACCATGACGGTCCAGGGCGTCGGTCAACCCCTGGCAGACGAACCCGGTGCGCTCGGCCGGCATCAGCCGCGCGCGCACGCAGAACGGGGAGTGGTCGTCGATGCCCGTCAGGCACTTCGTCTGGGCCCCGTCGACCAGTACGACCCCGGCCACCACGTCCATCTGCCACAGCTCCATCGCCCGGCCGCGCTCCCAGCGACGCCAGTGCTCATCACGGCGACGCCGTGCACCGGTCACGACGAGCCCCGCTCGGCGCAGCGCCCGGTAGACACCCGACCGCGAGACCACCACGTCACGCCTGGCCAGCTCGTGCACGATCCGAACCGGACCCCAACCCGGGTGCGCGCGCCGCATCTCCCACACCGCGACCTCGACGTCGGGATCCATCTGGTGCGGACAGGACACCGGCCGATGCGACCGGTCGGCCAACGCCTCGA
>NZ_JBCLVN010000016.1:0-10202 GCF_039548315.1 Cellulomonas olei | reverse complement strand
GGGCGCGGGCGCCGGGGGCGCGTCGCCGGCCGCCGCGGTGACCGGCGGCCACGCGAACGGCTCGGCGTCGGGCTCGTCGGTGCCGTCCGCGGCGTCCTGCGGCGCGTCGGCGGGGTCGGCGGGCTCGTCCGCCGGCGCGGCCTCGAGCGCGTCGCGCCGTCCGTCCTCGACCGGCTCCGCGGCCGGCACGGGCTCCGCGACGGGCTCCGCCCGCACGACGGTCTCCGGCTCCGCGACGGGTTCCGGCTCCACCACGGGCTCCGGCTCCGCGGCCGGCACCGGCCGGACGGCACCGCCGTCGTCGACGAGCTCGTCCTCCGACGGCTCCCCGGTCGCGGGCGCGTCGCTCTCGACGACCTCGCCCGGCGCGACCACGTGGCGGCGCGGGTACCCGGCCTGCGCCTGCGTCGCGGACGCCGTCGCGACCGGGACGGGCGTCGCGGCGTGGACCACCGGTGCCGCGTCGGACGCCGGTGCCGCGGCGTCCTCGGTCACGCGCACCCGCACCCGCGAGGCGCGCACGACGCCGCTCACGATCGGCAGCGCGGGGCCGCGCCCGGCGCCCGTCACGCGGACCGTCACCTCGTCGGCGGACCCGACGGCACGCTCCGACCACGACACGACGTCGGGCGCGGAGAGCACCTCGGCGCGCGTGCCGCGCACCACCTCGACCTCGACGTCGCCCCGCAGCGCGGTCTGCACCGCCCCGGAGGTCAGGTCGACGGCGGCGAACGGGTGCAGCCCGCCGATGCCGTGGCGCACGAGCGCGTCGAGCTGGGCGCCGAGCCCGCCGCCGCGCTCGGGTGCGGACGCCCAGACGTCGCGGACGACCTCGGGCGGGGTGCTCGGCGCGAGCAGCAGCACGACGCCGCCCGCGACGACGGCGTACCAGTCGCCGGGGGTGTACTCGGGAACGGTCACCGAGAGTCCTCCTGGTGGCTCCGGGGTCGCGGGATGGTGGCCCCGTCGACCGTCTCGTCCCATGTCCTATCGGCACCCTCGGCCCCGAAGGCAAGCCATCCGGCGGTCCCGTCCTCGGGGACCTCGACGTCGACCACGACCGCGGTGGCGTTGTCGCGGCCGCCGGCCTCCACCGCGCGGCGCACGAGCTCGGCCGCCGCGGCACCGCTGCCGGGGGTCGTGGCCAGCACGTCCGCGATCTGCTCCGGGGAGAGCTCGCCGCTCACGCCGTCGGAGCACACCAGCATGCGGTCGCCCGGCCGCGCGGGCAGCGTCCAGTAGTCCGGCTCCGGGTCGGCGCCCGTGCCGAGGGCGCGGGTCAGGACGTGGCGCTCGGGGTGCCGCTCCGCGGCGGCGCGCGTGAGCGAGCCCGAGTCCACGAGCTCCTGGACGACGGAGTGGTCCACGGTGAGCTGGGCGAGCTCGTCGTCCGCCCAGCGGTACACGCGGGAGTCGCCGACGTTGAAGACCAGCCAGTGCGCGGTGCCCTCGTGGTCGCCGAGCGCGACGCCGGAGACGGTCGTGCCGCCCTCGCGGCGCTCGAACGTCGCGCGGATGCGCTGCGCGGCGCGCCGGAAGCAGGCGTGCAGGTCGGCCGGGTCGACGGCGCTCAGCCCCGCGAGGCGGGCGAACTCCTCGACGGCCAGCCGGCTGGCGACGTCGCCGGCCTCGTGCCCGCCCATGCCGTCGGCGACCAGGAACACCGGAGGGTGCGCGAGCAGCGCGTCCTCGTTCAGCGTCCGCACGCGCCCCCTGTCGGAGGCCGAGCCCCACGTCGTCCGCACCTGCACTCCCCTCGGTTCGGTCGGACACCATCCTGCCGGTACTTCACCACCACCCGGTCACCCCCTAGATGCCGAGCTGGTACACCCCCCAGTACGCGAGCACCACCAGCAGGGCCACGCAGGCCGCGCACGTGCCCCAGAGCACGACGTGACCGACCACCCCGCGCGCCAGCGGCTGCCCCGAGAGCCGGAGCTGCCGCAGCCGCACGGCCACCGCCGACCCCGCCAGCACCGCCGCGAGCCCGAGCACCCGGACGACCACCCAGCCGCCCTGCACCACCCAGCCGTTGCGCTCGTACCCGAGGGCGAGCCGTGCGACCGCCACCAGGTACCAGACCAGCGCCACGACCGTACCGACGGACGCGGCCGACAGCATCGCGAGCCGTCGCGCGAGCACCCGGTCGCGCCCCGGCTCGGCCGGCAGACCCCGCACGCGGCGCACGCCGACGACGGCCCACCGGCCGACCGGCAGGAGCACCACCAGCCCGACCGCCCCGAGCACCAGGAACACGAGGACGTCCCCGTCGCCGAGCCACCGCGGCTGCGGGACGGGCGCCGCCCAGTAGAGCTGCTCGGGCTGCGCGCCGGCGACGCGCGGCCAGGTGCTGCTCGTCCCGGGCAGGCCCTGCACCCAGCCGGTGAGGTCCCGCAGGAACGTCGGCGAGACGTCGCCGTCCACCCGGATGCCGTGGTCCGCCCCGCGGTAGTACCGGACGGTGTACGCGGTGTTCCCGGCGATGGCGACGTCGCGGATGATCTGCTCGGCACCCTGCACCACGGGCATCGACGCGTCCGCGGTCCCGTAGACCACCAGCACCGGCTGCGTCATGCGGCGCTGGTAGGGCGCGACGTCGAAGTCCGCGTAGTCCAGGCCGCCGCCGGGCAGCGACATACCGACGGCCCGCGGGATCGCCCGGAACACCTGCTGCGGCACGCCGGTGTTGCGCAGGTAGGAGTCGACCGCGAACGCCGCCTGCTGCCGGGGTGGCACCACCGGGGCGGAGACGAGCACGACGAAGGAGATCGCGGGCTGCTCCGCCGCCATGACGGGCGCGATCCACGCGCCCTCGCTCTCCGCGTAGACGCCCACCCGGCCGGGGTCGACGCCCTGGACGGTGCGCAGCAGGTCGACGGAGCGCAGGTAGTCCTGGGCCATCGCCACGTAGTCGCGGTGCCGCAGCGTGTACGTGTCCAGGCGCTTGTCCGGCACCAGCGTCGCGACGCCGGCCTCCGCGAGCGCCTGCGCCTGGTCGACGAACGCGTCCGTGAACCGGCCGGTGCCCGCTCCGTGGACGAACACCACGCCGGGCACCTCGTCCCCCGCGCCGACGGGCAGCAGCAGGCGGGCCTCGACGGTCGCCCCGTCCAGCTCGACGTCCACCACCGACGACCGCACCTCGTACGGGCCGGTCCGCGGCGCCCCGGGGATCGCGGTGTCGGTGGCCTGCACCGTGAGCGGGTCGGTCATCGGGACCGGCGTCCACTGCGGGCCCATGAGGGCGCCGAGCACCGCGAGGACGATCGCCCCCACGACGGCTCCGCCCGCGGTCCGGTAACGCACGTCCCGAGTATCCCCGACGCGCCCGGCGCCCCGGGACCCGTCGGAGCCCGCCGCGGGAACCGTCGCGGCGTCCTCCCCGCCGCCCGCCGGGCCGCCGCCGCTCAGAAGCCCAGCCGCCCGAGCTGCTTCGGGTCGCGCTGCCAGTCCTTCGCGACCTTCACGTGCAGGTCCAGGTACACCCGCGAGCCCAGCAGCGCCTCGATGCCGCGCCGCGCCCGGGTGCCGACCTCCCGCAGCCGCGAGCCCCCGCGGCCGATGACGATCGCCTTCTGGCTGTCGCGCTCGACGAACAGGTGCACGCGGACGTCGAGCAGCGGCGGCTCCCCCGCGGCGACCTCGCGCGGCACGATCTCCTCGACCACGACGGCCAGCGAGTGCGGCAGCTCGTCGCGCACGCCCTCGAGCGCCGCCTCGCGCACCAGCTCGGCGACCATCACGGCCTCGGGCTCGTCGGTCAGCTCGCCCTCCGGGTACAGCGCCGGCCCCTCGGGCAGGTGGCCGATCAGCACCTGCTCGACCACGTCGACCTGGTAGCCCGACTCCGCCGACACCGGGACGACGTCGGCCCAGTCGCCCAGCGCCGACACGGCCAGCAGGTGCTCCGCGAGCCGCTGCTTGCCGACCAGGTCCGCCTTCGTGGCGATCGCGACCACCGGCGTGCGACGGCCCAGCGCCGCGAGCTGCTCCGCGATGAACCGGTCGCCCGGGCCGACCTTCTGGTCCGACGGCAGGCAGAACCCGACGACGTCGACCTCGGTCAGCGTGTCGCGCACCAGGTCGTTCAGCCGCTCGCCCAGCAGCGTGCGCGGGCGGTGCAGCCCCGGCGTGTCCACGAGCACGAGCTGCGCGTCCGGGCGGTGCACGATGCCGCGGATCGTGTGCCGGGTGGTCTGCGGCCGCCCGGACGTGATCGCGACCTTCTGGCCGACGAGGGCGTTGGTCAGGGTCGACTTGCCGGCGTTGGGGCGCCCGACGAGGCAGGCGAAGCCGGAGCGGTGGGTCACGGGGGTCTCCGTCACTGGTCCGTGGGGTGGGTCTCGCGCGTGGCGCGCTCGGCGGCGCGCTCGCCGGCGGGCTCGGCGTCGTCGTCCTGCGGCTCGGGCGCCCGCGACACCAGCACGCGGGCGACGCGCTTGCGGCGGCCCTCCGTGCCCTGGGCGACCAGGCGCAGGCCGTGGATCTCGCCCGCCGACCCCGGGATGGGGATCTTGCCGAGCGCCTTCGCGAGCAGCCCGCCCGCGGTGTCGACGTCGTCGTCCTCCACCTCGAGCCCGAACAGCTCGCCCAGGTCGTCCTTCGCCATGCGGGCGGGGACGAGGTACGCGCCGCCGCCGAGGTCCTCGACCTGCGGGGCGGACGGGTCGTGCTCGTCGGTCAGCTCGCCGACGATCTCCTCGATCGCGTCCTCGATGGTCACCAGGCCGGCGATGCCGCCGTACTCGTCGACGACCATCGCGAGGTGCGAGGCCCCCGCCTGGAGCTCGCGCAGCAGCTCGTCGACCGGCTTGGACTCGGGCACGAACACCGCGGGCCGCACGAGGGAGACCGCCGGGGCCTCCGCGGCCTCCGGGTCGTCCTGCAGCCGCCGCACCAGGTCCTTGAGGTAGAGCACGCCGCGCAGGTCGTCCACCTGCTCGCCGACGACCGGCACCCGGGAGTACCCCGACCGGAGCAGCAACGACAGGACCTTGCGCAGCGGGGTGGACTCACCGGTCGTGACCATGTCGGTCCGCGGCACCATGACCTCGCGGGTCAGCGTGTCCCCGAGGCCCAGCACGGAGCGCACCATGGCCCGCTCGTCGGTGTCGATGGCCGGCGAGTCCCCGACGCGCTCGACCATCTCCCGCAGGCCGTCCTCGTCCAGGTCGGCGCCCGCGGACGGCGCGACGCGGACCAGCGGCCCGGCGACGGCGCGCACCGCCACCAGCAGCCGCGACGTGAAGGCCAGCACCTGGCGCGGGTGGCGGTGGCCGAGCGAGCGCGGGCTGATCCGCGCGAGCACGACGGTCAGGAACGCGCACGCCAGCACCGCGATGACCAGCTCGAGCGACCACTGCAGGTCGGACGCCGCGATCGCGAGCGTCAGGCAGACGGCCGCGAGCATCTCGCACAGCAGCCGCACCACGCCCGCGGAGCCGGCGACCGCCACGCGGTCCTCCGCGAGCCTCCGGACGCGCTCCGCCGCGGGGTGGCGGGCGGCGAGCAGGTCCGCGACCGCCGAGCGGCCGATGCGCAGCACTGCGGCCTCGCCGGCGGACAGCACCGCGGCGACGAGGACGGCCGCGACGGTCAGCGTCGCCAGCAGACCGACGGGGACCGTGCTCATCGTCCGGCGAGGAACGTCAGCAGCAGCTGGCGCTGCAGGCCGAACATCTCCTTCTCCTCCTCCGGCTCCGCGTGGTCGTACCCGAGCAGGTGCAGGATCCCGTGCGTCGTCAGCAGCAGCAGCTCCTCGACCGTGGAGTGCCCGGCGGCGCGCGCCTGCTCGACGGCCACCTCGGGGCACAGCACGACGTCACCGAGCAGCCCCGGCGGTGTCGGGTCGTCCGCGCGGCCCGGGCGCAGCTCGTCCATCGGGAACGACAGCACGTCCGTGGGGCCGGGCTCGTCCATCCACTTCACGTGCAGGTCCGTCATCACGTCCGTGCCGACGAACAGGATCGACAGGTCCGTCTGCGGGTGCACGTGCATCTGGTCGAGCACGAACCGCGCGAGCGCGGCGAACTCCGCCTCGTCGACCTCGTGGCCGGACTCGTTGTTGACCTCGATGCTCATGTGCGGTTCGTGTCCCAGCGTGCGTAGGCGTCGATGATGTCGCTGACCAGGCGGTGGCGGACGACGTCGGAGGAGCTCAGCCGGCAGAACGCGACGTCGTCCACGTCCGCCAGGATCGACTCGACCACCCGCAGGCCGGAGGTCGTGCCCGACGGCAGGTCGACCTGCGTCACGTCGCCGGTCACCACGACCTTCGACCCGAAGCCGAGCCGGGTCAGGAACATCTTCATCTGCTCGGCCGAGGTGTTCTGCGCCTCGTCCAGGATGATGAAGGAGTCGTTGAGCGTCCGGCCGCGCATGTACGCCAGCGGCGCCACCTCGATCGTCCCGGCCTCCATCAGCCGCGGGATCGAGTCCGGGTCCACCATGTCGTGCAGCGCGTCGTACAGCGGCCGCAGGTACGGGTCGATCTTCTCGCTGAGGGTGCCCGGCAGGAACCCGAGCCGCTCCCCCGCCTCGACCGCCGGGCGCGTCAGGACGATGCGGTTGACCTGCCGTGCCTGCAGCGCCTGCACGGCCTTCGCCATCGCGAGGTACGTCTTGCCGGTGCCCGCCGGCCCGATGCCGAACGTGATCGTGTTGCGGTCGATCGCGTCGACGTACTCCTTCTGCCCCGACGTCTTCGGCCGGATCGTCCGGCCGCGGGTCGACAGGATGTTGAACGTCAGCACGTCCGCCGGCCGCGTCGTCGTGCCCGCCGTGAGCATCGCGACCGAGCGCGTCACCACGTCCGGGGTCAGCGGCGTGCCGCCGGCGGCCATCTCCACGAGCTCGTCCACGAGGCGCGCCACCAGCGCGACGTCACCCGCCGGGCCCGCGAGCGTGACCTCGTTGCCGCGCACGTGGACGTCGACAGTGCGGAAGCCCTGCTCGACCGCGCGCAGGACCTGGTCGTCCATGCCCAGCAGCTCCACCATGGACACGCTGGACGGGATGGTGATCCGGTGCTCCACCCGGGCGGCGCCGGGGAGCGACCGTTCGGGGCGGTCGGGTGTGGTCTCAGCCATGTGCTCGGCTCGCGCCGGCGCTCCGTTCGGTGAGGGACGTGCTTACCGGTGCCAGTCTACCGACCCCTCGCGGCCCCGGCTCTGCCGACGCCGCGACGACACGCGGCACGACCACGTCGAGGGCCGATGGTCCCTTCTCCTGGAGCGACCGGCGGAGGGACACTCGCCGGAGGCGGGGGCAACGGCGCTCCCCCGGACGTCGTACGCGGAGGTACACGTGGCCAGCTATGTCCAGGACTTCTCCGAGGGTGACAAGGACCAGAAGGACCTGCTCGGCGGCAAGGGTGCGAACCTGGCCGAGATGACCCGGCTGGGACTGCCGGTGCCACCGGGCTTCACCATCACGACCGACGCCTGCCGGGCGTTCATGCGCACCGGGCACCTGCCGGCCGAGCTGCGTGTCGAGGTCACGATGGCCGTGCGCCGGCTGGAGGACGCGCTGGGCCGCGGGTTCGGCGACTTCCACGACCCGCTGCTGGTGTCCGTGCGCTCCGGGGCGAAGTTCTCCATGCCGGGGATGATGGAGACGGTGCTCAACGTCGGGCTGAACGACGCGTCCGTCGTCGGCCTCGCGGAGTTCTCCGGCGACGAGCGGTTCGCGTGGGACTCCTACCGGCGGCTCATCCAGATGTTCGGCAAGACGGTGCTGGACATCGACGGCGAGCTGTTCGCGGACACGCTCGACAAGGCGAAGGCCGCCAAGGGCGTGCACGACGACGTCGACCTGGACGCGACCGACCTGCGGCACCTCGTCGACTCGTTCAAGGAGATCGTCCGCACCGAGTCCGGCCGCGAGTTCCCGCAGCACCCGCGCGAGCAGCTCGACCTCGCGATCGTCGCCGTGCTGCGGTCCTGGAACACCGACCGCGCCCGCCTGTACCGCCGCCGCGAGCGCATCCCGGACGACCTGGGCACGGCGGTCAACGTGTGCTCGATGGTGTTCGGCAACCTCGGCCCGACGTCCGGGACGGGTGTGGCGTTCACGCGCGACCCCGCGACCGGGCACACGGGTGACTACGGCGACTACCTGGTCAACGCCCAGGGCGAGGACGTCGTCGCGGGCATCCGCAACACGCTGAGCCTCGCGGAGATGGAGGAGGTCGACCCGCAGTCGTACGCCGACCTGCGCCAGGCCATGCGGCGGCTCGAGACGCACTACCGCGACCTGTGCGACGTGGAGTTCACGGTCGAGCGCGGCAAGCTCTGGATGCTCCAGACGCGCGTCGGCAAGCGCACGGCGCCGGCCGCGTTCCGGATCGCCACCCAGCTGGTCGACGAGCACCTCATCACGATGGACGAGGCGCTGGCCCGGGTCAGCGGCGCCCAGCTCTCGCAGCTGATGTTCCCGCAGTTCGACTCGACCGCGGAGCGCACCCTGCTCACCAAGGGCATGGCGGCCTCCCCCGGCGCGGCGGTCGGGCACGCCGTGTTCGACTCGGCCACGGCCCAGGAGCGGGCCGCGCACGGCGAGGACGTCGTGCTGGTGCGGCGCGAGACCAACCCGGACGACCTCGGCGGCATGATCGCGGCGGTCGGCGTGCTGACCGCGCGCGGCGGCAAGACGTCGCACGCGGCCGTCGTCGCGCGCGGCATGGGCCGCACCTGCGTGGTCGGGGCGGACGAGCTGGTGATCGACCCGGTGGCCCGCACGATGACCGCCCGCGGCCACGTGGTCTCCGAGGGCGACACGATCGCGATCGACGGGTCCACGGGCGAGGTCTACCTCGGGGCGGTCCCCGTCGTGCCGTCGCCCGTCAGCACCTACCTGGAGTCCGGCCTGGACGCCGCGCTCGCCCAAGCCGGCGACGACGACCAGACCGCCGACCTGGTGCGCGCGGTCGACCGCGTCCTCACGCACGCCGACACCACGCGCCGGCTGCGGGTGCACGCGAACGCCGACACCGCCGAGGACGCCCGCCGGGCGCGGTCCCTGGGCGCGCAGGGCATCGGGCTGTGCCGCACCGAGCACATGTTCCTCGGCGAGCGCCGCGTCCTGGTGGAGCGGGTCGTGCTCGCGGAGGACGACGACGAGCGGCAGGCCGCCCTCGACGCGCTGCTGCCGCTGCAGCGGGCGGACTTCGCGGCGCTGCTCGAGGAGATGGACGGGCTGCCGACGACGATCCGGCTGATCGACCCGCCGCTGCACGAGTTCCTCCCCGACCTCACCGAGCTGTCCGTCAAGGTCGCCCTGGCCGAGGAGCGCGGCGAGGTCGACCCGGCGGACGTGAAGCTGCTCGCGGCGGTCCGCCGGATGCACGAGGCGAACCCGATGCTCGGCCTGCGCGGCGTCCGCCTCGGGCTCGTGGTGCCGGGGCTGTTCGCGCTGCAGATCCGGGCGGTCTGCGAGGCCACCGCCGACCGGCTCGAGGCCGGCGGCACCCCGCACGCCGAGATCATGGTCCCGCTGGTCGGGTCCGTGATGGAGCTGCACCTGGTCCGCGACGAGGCGCTGCGGATCATGGCGGAGGTCGGCGAGGCCCGCGGCGTCACGCTCGACCTGCCGGTGGGGGCGATGATCGAGCTGCCCCGCGCCGCGCTCACCGCCGACCGGATCGCGGAGGTGGCGCAGTTCTTCTCGTTCGGCACCAACGACCTCACGCAGACCACGTGGGGCTTCTCCCGGGACGACGTGGAGGGGGCGTTCTTCCCCGAGTACCTCGAGAACGGGGTGCTGACCATCTCCCCGTTCGAGACCATCGACACGAAGGGCGTCGGGCGCCTCGTGCGCATCGCGGTGGAGGAGGGCCGGGCCACCCGACCGGACCTCACCGTCGGGGTGTGCGGCGAGCACGGCGGTGACCCGGAGTCGATCCGGTTCTTCGACGCGGCCGGGCTGGACTACGTGTCCTGCTCGCCGTTCCGGGTGCCGGTCGCGCGGCTCGAGGCCGGCAGGGCCGCGATCCAGGGTCCCGACACCGACGTCCGCTGAGGGGACGACCGCGCCGCCGCCGCCCCGGTTGGGACACCGGGACGGCGGCCCCGCGGCGTCCGTGCCCCCGCGCCCGCGCCCGCGCGCTGTCCCGCACCTGCGCGCGCTCACCCACACACGCGCGCTCTCACCCGCGCGCTCTCTCCCGCACCCGCGCGCTCTCTCTCCCGCATGCGCTTGCCCAG
>NZ_JBCLVN010000015.1:0-103624 GCF_039548315.1 Cellulomonas olei | reverse complement strand
CGTTCCGGGTGCCGGTCGCGCGGCTCGAGGCCGGCAGGGCCGCGATCCAGGGTCCCGACACCGACGTCCGCTGAGGGGACGACCGCGCCGCCGCCGCCCCGGTTGGGACACCGGGACGGCGGCCCCGCGGCGTCCGTGCCCCCGCGCCCGCGCCCGCGCGCTGTCCCGCACCTGCGCGCGCTCACCCACACACGCGCGCTCTCACCCGCGCGCTCTCTCCCGCACCCGCGCGCTCTCTCTCCCGCATGCGCTTGCCCAGCCGCCGAGAGTCCAGGACACGCCCGGGTTGCGTTGCGGACCGTGGGCGTGTCCTGGACTCTCGGTAGCGGTGGCCCCGGCGGAGCGGGCGAGTCGGGCCGGGGTCAGTCGGCCGGGCCCTCGACGAGGGTGACCGTGGCGGACTGCGTCGTGCCGGTCGCCGTGGTCCAGGTCAGCGTGACCTGGTCGCCGGGGGCGTGCGCCGCGAGCGCCTCGCTGAGCGCGTCGCCGTCCGCGACCGTCACGCCGTCGACGGCCGTGATGGTGTCCCCGGCGGTCAGCCCAGCGTGCGCGGCGGGGGTCCCGTCGATGACGCCGGCGACCGTCGCACCCGCGACCCCACCGGCGGTCGACCCGGTCGTCGAGCCGGGCAGGCCGTCCAGGGCCGCCGGGTCGCCGCCCGTCGCCGCGATCTGCACCCCGAGGAACGCCGGGTAGCCGAGCGTGATCGTGTCGGTGTCCTGGCCCGCGACGACCTGCGTCACCACGTCGAGCACGTCCTGGATCGGGATGGCGTAGCCGGTGATGTCCGCGGAGCCGGACGACGCGGCGGTCGTGATGCCCACGACCTCGCCCTCGTCGTCCAGCAGCGGGCCGCCGGAGTCGCCCGACACCACGTCGGCGTCGACCTCGATCAGCCCGGTCAGCGACTCCCCCGACGACGCGCCCTCGGCCTGGGTGGTGATGGACTCGTCGAGCCCGGTCACCGTGCCGTCCGCCGCGAGCAGGACGCCGCCGCCCTCGGCGTTGCCGACCGCCGTGACGGCGTCCCCGACGGCGACGCCCGCCTCGTCGTCGTCGAGCGTCGCCGTCGCGAGCCCCGACGCGCCCTGGAGCTGGAGCACCGCGACGTCCGCCGTGGCGTCGGTCCCGACGACCTCGGCCGTGTAGGTGTCCCCCGTCGACGCGACGGTGACCGTGATCTGCGTCGCGCCCTCGACCACGTGGTTGTTCGTGACCACGAGCCCGTCGGACGTCAGCACGACACCCGTGCCGGCGGCCTCCGCCGACTGGTACCCGAGCACCGTCGAGATCAGCACGACGCCGCTCTGCTGCGCGTCCGTGGCGGTCGTGGCGTCGAGCGTGCCGGTCGCGGACCCGGCGCCGGAGGCCGCGCCGCCGGAGCCCCCGCCGGGCAGCGTCGTCGACGGCCCGCCCCAGCCGCCGGCGCCGGCCTGCGGGCGGACGGTGCCGGAGCCGTCCCCGGTCGAGGGCGCCGCGGCCAGGCCCGGCTCCGCCGCCGCGTCCGGCAGGCCGAGCGCGTACGCGGTCCCGCCCAGCACCAGCCCGGCCGCGACCGCCCCGGAGGCGAGCAGCGCGACGGCCGTCCTCCGGCGCCGCGAGCGGCCGGGCACCGGCGGCCGGTCGCCGTCGACGCCCGGGCCGGCTGCGGTCGTCGGGTCGTGGGGCTGATCCGGCGTCGGCCGGGGCGCGGTCTCGTGGTCCACGGGGCACCTCCTGCGGGGCGGGCGCCGGGGCGGCGCCGATACCCCTGAGTGCACCCCGCGGACCAGGACGCGGGCTGGACCTTCCCTGAGCGTCGGCCGTGGATCGCGGGGGTCTGCCTCAGCCGGCGAAGCGCTCCGACCGCTCGACGACCCGTCCCCGCGACGCCTCGGCGTCCCACGTGTAGACCGTCCGGCCCTCGATGAGGACGTGCTCCGCACGCGCGTGCACGTCGAGCGGGTCGCCCGACCACACGACGACGTCGCCGTCGCGCCCCGGCTCCAGCGCCCCGACCCGGCCGTCCAGCCCGAGGAACGCGGCCGGGTTCACCGTCAGCGCCTCGAGCGCGGTCTGCCGCGGCAGCCCCTCCTTCACGGCGAGCGTCGCCTGGTGCACGAGGAAGTTGATCGGCACGACGGGGTGGTCGGTGGTGATCGCGACGCGCACGCCCGCCCGGGCGAGCGCGGCGAGGTTCGCGATGGCGCGGTCCCGCAGCTCGACCTTCGACCGGGACGTGAACATCGGGCCGAAGATCACCGGCACGTCCCGCTCCGCCAGCACGTCCGCGAGCTTGTGCCCCTCCGTGCCGTGGTTGACCACCAGGCGGTAGCCGAACTCGTCGGCCAGCCGGATCGCCGTGGCGATGTCGTCGTGGCGGTGGGTGTGCTGGTCCCAGACCAGCTCGCCGTCGAGCACCCGGGCCAGCGTCTCCAGCCCCAGGTCCGTCTTGAACGGCTCGCCCTTGGCCTCGGCGGCGGCCCGCGCCGCCCGGTAGTGCTGCGCGGCCGTGAACGCCTCGCGGATCACCAGCGCGGTGCCCAGGCGCGTCGACGGGGTCTGGTTCTTGTTGCCGTAGACCCGCTTCGGGTTCTCGCCGAGCGCCGACTTCACGCTCACCGCGGCGGAGATCACCTGCTCGTCGATGGTGCGCCCGCCCCACGACTTCAGCGCCACGCTCTGACCGCCGATCGGGTTGCCCGAGCCGGGCTTCACCACCACGGACGTCACGCCCCCGGCCAGCGCGTCGCGGAAGCCCTCGTCGTCGATGTTCACCGCGTCGATCGCCCGGACCGCGGCCATGTTCGGTCCGGTCATCTCGTTGGTGTCGTCGCCCGCGACGCCCTCGCCCTCCTCGTGGATGCCGACGTGGCCGTGCGCCTCGACGAAGCCCGGCAGCACCCAGCGCCCGGTCGCGTCGACGACGGTCGCGCCCTCGGGGACCGCCACGTCCGCGCCGACGGCCTCGATGCGGCCGTCGCGGATCAGGACGGTGCCGCCCTCGACGGGCTCGGAGCTGACGGGGACGACGTAGCCGCCGGTGACGGCGACGAGAGAGGAGGAGGTCATGACCTCCACCGTATGCCCGGCCCCCACCGACCTGCGCCGACGGGTGTGGCAGGGTGACCGGGTGCGATACGTGATCATCGGCGCCGGCGCGGTCGGCGGGACCATCGGGGGGCTGCTGGCCGAGGCCGGCCGGGACGTCGTGCTCGTCGCGCGGGGTGCGCACCTCGACGCGCTGCGGTCCGGCGGACTGCACCTGACGACTCCCGCGGGCGCCCGGACCGTGCGCACCGCCGTCGCGTCCCGGCCGGAGGACGTCGAGCTGCGGCGCGGTGACGTGCTGGTGCTCGCCGTGAAGTCGCAGGACACCGACGCCACGCTGGCCGGATGGGCCGGTCGGCCCGTCGACGGCGGCGGCACCGCGGGCGAGGACCTGCTGCTGGTGTGTGCCCAGAACGGCGTGGACAACGAGCGCACCGCGCTGCGGCGGTTCGCCCGCGTGGCCGGCATGTGCGTCTGGCTGCCCGCGACGTTCTTGGAGCCGGGCCGGGTGTCGGCCTCCGGCTCCCCTGTCACCGGGGTGCTGACGCTGGGGTCCGTGCCCGCGGGCGTCCCCGACGCCGACCTGGCGGAGGTCTCCCGGGACCTCGAGGCCGCCGGGTTCCGCGCGCCCGTCGTCGAGGACGTCGCGGCCTGGAAGTACGCGAAGCTGCTGAGCAACCTCGGCAACGCCGTCGAGGCGCTCTGCGGCCCGGTGCGGGGGCCGGCGCGCGAGCTCGCCGACGCCGCGGTCGCCGAGGCGCGCGAGGTGCTGGCCGCCGCGGGCCTCGCCCCGGTGGACGCCGCCGAGGAGGCGCGCGCCCGCGAGGGGTTCACGCTGGTCGACCTGCCCGGCGTCGACCGGCGCGGCGGGTCCACGTGGCAGAGCCTCGTGCGCGGCGCGGGCTCGGTGGAGGCGGCGTACCTGAACGGCGAGATCGCGCTGCTCGGACGGCTGCACGGGGTCCCGGTGCCGGTCAACGCCACGCTGCTGCGGCTCGTCGAGGACGCGGCGGCCCGGGGCGAGCAGCCCGGCGGGCACGACGCCGCGGAGGTCCTCGCCTCCGCGCGCGCGGAGGGCTGAGTCCGGTGCCGGCCTCGGGCGCGGGTCCGGTCGGCGGGCACCACCGGCGCGCACCATCGGAGGCTCCCACGGGGGCTGGCTCCGTGCGCGCGGCGCCGTCGGAGGCTCCTACGGGAGCTACGCCGGGTGGGTCCGAGGCCGGCGGGGGCGCCCGGCCCACGCTGCCCGCGGGGCCGCCGTCGACGCGGGTCGACCGCTGGGTGTGGGCCGTCCGGCTGACCAAGACCCGCGCGCTCGCCGCGGCCGCGTGCCGGGCCGGGCACGTCCGCGTCAACGGGGACCGCGCGAAGCCGGCCACGACGGTGCGCGTCGGGGACGAGGTGCGGGTGCGCGGCGACGGCCCCGAGCGGATCGTCGAGGTCGCCCACGTGATCGAGCGCCGCGTCGGGCCCGTCCCGGCCGCCGCGTGCTACGTCGACCGCACCCCGCCGCCTCCCCCTCCGGAGCACGTGGCCGCGGCCGGCGTCCGCGAGCGCGGCGCCGGCCGTCCGACCAAGCGCGAGCGCCGCGAGCTCGACCGCCTGCGCGGCCGCGACCGCTGACCCAGCGGGCCGTCCCGCCCGACAGCACCGCCCGCCGGACCGTCCCGCCCGACAGCACCGCCCGCCGGCCCTTCCCGCCCGACAGCACCGCCCGTCCGCGCCCCGCCCGGCTGCATCCGCGCCTGCCCCCTGCCGCGCGAGCCGCCCCGGCGAGAGGCCAGTCGCCGGGGGTGCCGCGGGCACGCGCACCCCGGGTGGTGGCCTCTCGCGCGGTGGGAGCGCGCACTCGGGGCGCGTCGGGTCGGTCAGGGGCGGTCAGGGCGGGGCGGGGCGGGCCGTCGCGGTGTCAGCTCGGGTCCGGCGGGTCGACGCCGAGGCGGCGGGCCAGCGCCATCGCGTCGACGGGCGCGCGGACCTTCGTGTCGTTGTCGAAGTAGACGAACACGTCGCGGCCGCCGGGCGCCGCGGGGGCCGGTGGCCCGAGCCGGTGGGCGTCCGGCGGCTCTCCCCCGGCGCTCCAGGCACGTACCCGGTCGGCCCACCGGTCGAGCGCCGGGTCGTCGTAGCCGGACACGTACAGCTCGGAGTCGCCGTGGAGCCGGACGTAGACGAGGTCCGCCGTGACGTCCTCCAGGTACGGCCAGCGTCCCGCGGTGTCCGCGACGACCAGGCCGATGCCGTGCTCGCGCAGCAGGGCGGGGAAGGCGGGGTCCTCGAACGACGCGTGCCGCACCTCGAGGACGTGGCGCAGCGGGCGGTCCTCGTCGGTGGTCGTCCAGGCGCGGTCGTCGAGGCGCTCGTCGTGCCGCGCGGCCAGCTCGGCGGCCGCCGTTGTCGTGCGCGGCAGCAGGTCGAAGAACCGCGCGAGCCGGCCGGCGTCGAACCCGAGCGTGGGCGGCAGCTGCCACAGCACCGGTCCGAGCGCCGGACCGAGCGCGAGCACCCCGGAGGCGAAGAAGTTCGCGAGCGGCACCTCGACGTCGGCGAGCTTCTTCATGTGGGTCACGAAGCGGCCGCCCTTGACCGAGAACACGAAGCCCTCGGGCACCTCCGCGCGCCACGCGAGGTACGACTCGGGGCGCTGCAACGCGTAGAACGAGCCGTTGACCTCGATGCTGCGCAGGTGCCGGGAGGCGAACTCCAGCTCACGGCGCTGCGGCAGACCCGGGGGGTAGAACACCCCGCGCCAGGGCGCGTACCGCCAGCCGGAGATGCCGATCCGGGTGTCCGAGGCCATGGCGGACGGTAGGCACCGGCCGCGGGGACGGGCAACCGCGCCACCGCCCCGCACCCGCCGCCCAGCCCCGCAGCCCCCAGCCCCGCCACAGCGTCCCGTCGCGCCGCGTTCAGCCCCTCGACACGCGCCCGACGCCGGACCGCGGTATCCCTGGTGCGTGCACGCCGACGCCGTCCCGCCACCGCCTCCCGTCGCCGCGCCGCCGGACCCGGTGGGCGCGGCGCGACCCGCCCGCCGCCGCACGGTCGCCGCGTGGGCCCTGTGGGACTGGGGGTCGGCCGCGTTCAACGCGGTCATCACGACGTTCGTCTTCACGCGGTGGCTCACGTCGGACGCGTTCGTCGACCCGGAGGTGGCGGCAGCCGGGGGCGCGCCCCTCGACGCCGCGCTGGCGGAGCACTCGACGTGGCTCGGCTGGGGGCTGACCGCGGCCGGTGCGGCGATCGCCCTGCTGGCGCCCGTCGCGGGGACGCGGGCCGACGGCTCGGGCCGGCGGCGGCGCGGGCTGGCCGTGCAGACGTCCGTGACGGTGGTGCTGTGCGCGGCGATGGCGCTCGTCCGCCCGGACCCGGACGCCCTGACGGCGAACCTGGTGCTCGGCATCGCGCTGCTCGCCACGGCGAACCTCACGTTCGAGCTGGCGTCGGTGCACTACAACGCGCTGCTCCCCCGCGTGGCGACTCCCGCGACGCTGGGCCGGGTGAGCGGCATCGGCTGGGGCGCGGGGTACCTCGGCGGGATCGTGCTGCTGCTGGTGCTCTTCGTGGGGTTCATCGACCCGGAGGTCGGCTGGTTCGGCGTGACGCCGGCGGACGGCGCGAACATCCGGGTGGCGGTGCTGCTGTCCGCGGTGTGGTTCGCCGCGTTCGCGGTGCCGGTGCTGGTCGCGGTCCCGGACGACCCCGTGCCCGCGGCCGCGCGGCGGCCGGACGGACCGTCCGGGCCGCGGGGCCGGTGGCGCGCGGTGGCCGGGGCGTACCGGCGGGTGGCCGCGGACGTGCGGGACCTGTGGCGCACGTCGCGCAGCACCGTGCTGTTCCTGCTGGCCAGCGCCGTCTACCGCGACGGCCTCGCGGGCGTCTTCACGTTCGGGGCGGTCATCGCGTCGGGCACGTTCGGGTTCTCGGCGAGCGAGGTCGTCGTGTTCGCGATCGCGGCGAACGTCGTGGCGGGCGTGTCGACCGTGCTCGCGGGCCTGCTGGACGACCGGGTCGGCCCCCGGGCGCTGGTGGTGGCCGCGCTCGCCGGCCTGGTGGTGGCGGGCGTCGCGACGTTCCTGCTGGCCGACGCGGGGCCGGCGGCGTTCTGGGCCTGCGGCCTGCTGCTGTGCGTGTTCGTCGGGCCGGCGCAGTCCGCGAGCCGCTCCCTGCTGACGCGCCTCGCCCCGCCCGGCCGGGAGTCGCAGCTGTTCGGGCTCTACGCGACGACGGGCCGCGCGGCGAGCTTCCTGGCGCCGCTGGCGTTCGCGACCTTCGTCGCGGTCTCGGGGTCGCAGCGCTGGGGCATCCTGGGTCTCGTGCTCGTCCTCGCGCTCGGGCTCGCGGCCCTGCTCCCCCTGCGGCTGCCCGCTGCCCGCGTCGCCGGCACGCGGGCCCCGGCCGTCGCGCCGCCGGCGGGCGGGGGCACGGCGTGACCGCCTGGGAGCCGGACCTGCTCGGTCCGGGCTGGGAGCGGACGACGCTCGCCCTGTCGGCGTCGGACCCGGACCTGGTGGCGACCGTCGTCCGGCGCACCCCCGCGCCGGGCGCCGAGCCCGGCGGCCCGGCCGTCCTGCACGTGCACGGGTTCAACGACTACTTCTTCCAGACGCACCTCGCACAGGAGTGGGAGCGCCGGGGTCACACGTTCTACGCCGTCGACCTGCGCCGGTGCGGCCGGTCGTGGCGACCCGGCCAGGTGCCGCACTACGTGACCGACCTCGCGGAGTACCGCGACGACCTCGGCCTCGCCGCCCGCCTGGTCCGCGAGGTGCTGGGGCACGACCGGCTGACGGTGCACGCGCACTCCACCGGCGGCCTGACGGCGGCGCTGTGGGCGAACGGCCCGGCCGGGCGGGCGGCGGTGGACGCCCTGGTGCTCGACAGCCCGTGGTTCGACCTGCACGCCCGCTGGTTCCACCGCGTGGTCTCGACGTGGGTGCTCGACAGCCTGGGCCCGGTCGACCCGATGCGCGTGCTGGCCGACGGGCCGTCGGCGTACTCCTGGCACCTGCACGTCGACAACGGCGGCCGGTGGGAGTACGACCGCCGGCTGAAGCCCGCGGAGGGCTTCCCCGTGCGGGCGGGCTGGCTGCGGGCCGTGCGCCGGGGGCAGGCGCGGCTGGCGCGGGGCCTGCGGATCGAGGCGCCGGTGCTGGTGTGCACCGCGGCGGAGTCGGGGCCCAACTCGCGCACCAACCCGCTGCTCGACGCGCAGGACACGGTGCTGGACGTCGAGCAGATCTGGGCGCGGGCGCCGCGGCTCGGCGAGGACGTCACGCTGGTGACGGTTCCGGGCGGCGTGCACGACCTGTCCCTGTCCGCACCGGAGCCGTTCGCCGCGTACGTCGCCGCGGTGTTCGACTGGCTGGACGCCGTGAGCGGCAGCCGCGCGGCCTGACCGGTCGCGCCGCACACGGGCCCGACCCTGACGCGGCCCGACCCGACGCAGGCCCGACCCCGGCGCGGGTCCGGCCCTCGCGCGGGCTCAGCCCTCGCGCAGCCCCGCGGCGTCGATGAGCGTCTGCGCCGCCGCCCGCGCCTGCACGGCCGCGTCGGGCGAGCCGGAGATGGCGGCCGTGGTCTGCGCGCCCTCCGCGAGGATCGCGAGCTGCGCGGCGAGCTGCGGCGGACCGCCGGCGACGTCGACCAGCTCGGCCACGTAGGCCTGGAACCCCGCCTTGTGCTCGCGCGCGAGGGCGGCGACCTCTGGGGAGCACCCGCCGAGCTCGCCGAACGAGTTGATGAAGATGCAGCCGTGGAAGTCCCCGTCGGCGAACCAGCCGGCGAGGTAGTCGTAGATCGCGAGCAGGCGGTCGCGGGGCCCGGACGCGGCGAGCACCGCACCGGTCAGCCCCTCCTCCCACATCGCGTGCCGGCGGCGCAGCACCTCCGCCACGATCGCGTCCTTGGAGCCGAACAGGCGGTAGAGCCGCTTGAGCGGCACGCCGGCCTCGGTCCGCAGCTCGTCCATGCCGACGGCCTGGATGCCCCGCCGGTAGTACAGGCGGTCGGCGGCGTCGAGCACCTGCTCGCGCAGGGCGGCCTCGGCGTC
Source organism: Cellulomonas olei (assembly GCF_039548315.1). Taxonomy (NCBI): domain Bacteria; kingdom Bacillati; phylum Actinomycetota; class Actinomycetes; order Micrococcales; family Cellulomonadaceae; genus Cellulomonas; species Cellulomonas olei. The sequence goes on along the minus strand of NZ_JBCLVN010000015.1, from coordinate 94,542 downwards.
GTCGAGGTGCTCGGTGGGCGCCGTCACGAGCTGTCCGGCCATGCGTCATCTCCCGGGGGTTGCGCGGAAAACGTTCGTTCTCTACTGTAGCCCACATCGCGGAGAACGACCGTTCTCCAACGACCGGGAGAGGCGCACACCATGCCGTACATCACCGTCGGAGCCGAGAACACGACGCCGATCGAGCTCTACTACGAGGACCACGGGTCCGGCCGCCCGGTCGTGCTGATCCACGGGTACCCGCTCGACGGCCACTCGTGGGAGAAGCAGTCCGCGGCGCTCCTCGACGCCGGCTACCGCGTCATCACCTACGACCGCCGCGGCTTCGGGCAGTCCAGCCAGCCCACGACCGGCTACGACTACGACACGTTCGCCGCGGACCTCGCGGCCGTGCTGGAGGCGCTGGACCTGCACGACGTCGTCCTCGTCGGCTTCTCGATGGGCACCGGCGAGGTCGGGCGGTACCTCGGCACGTACGGCTCCGAGCGGGTCGCGAAGGTGGCGTTCCTGGCGTCGCTCGAGCCCTTCCTGCTGCAGACGGACGACAACCCGACGGGTGTGCCGCAGGAGGTCTTCGACGGCATCCTCGCCGCCGTCACCGCCGACCGGTACGCCTACTTCACGTCGTTCTACGCCGACTTCTACAACACCGACGAGAACCTCGGGTCGCGGCTGTCGCAGGAGGCGCTGCGGCACTCCTGGGACGTCGCGTCGGGGGCGTCGTGGTTCGCCTCGAGCGCCGCGGTGCCGACCTGGACCACCGACTTCCGCGGCGACCTGGCCGCGGTCGACGTGCCGGCGCTGATCGTGCACGGCACCGCCGACCGCATCCTGCCGATCGACGCGACGGGCCGCCCGTTCCACGCGGCGGTGCCCCAGGCGGAGTACGTCGAGATCGAGGGCGCCCCGCACGGCCTGCTGTGGACGCACGCCGACGAGGTCAACCGGGTCCTGCTGGACTTCCTCGCCCGCTGACCCGGCCGCGCGCCGCCGCCACCCCGCACGCCGGGGTGTCGGCGGCGTCCGTCATGCTGGACGGCATGCACCCGCCCGGCGACGCCCCCGCCCCGGCGTCCGCCGACCCGGCCTCGCCCGACCCGGCGCCCGCCAACGGGCCCGACGCGGGTCCGTCCACCGCCCCGGACGCCACGCTCACGGTCCACCCGGACGGCCCGCTCGACCTGCGGCTCACCCTCATGATGGTGCGCCACGGCCCCGCCGACCCGAGCCTGCGGATCCGGCAGGACGGCACCGTGTGGCACGCGCTGCGCACGCCGGCGGGGCCCGCCACGCTGCTGCTGCGGGCGGGTCCCGGACGCGTCGACGCGTCCGCGTGGGGCCCGGGGGCGCAGCACGCCCTCGCCGGGCTCCCGGACCTGCTGGGCGCCCGCGACGACGTGCGGTCGTTCGACCCCGCCGGCCACGCCGCGATCGCGGCGGCTCACCGCAGGCTGCGGGGGCTGCGCATCCCGCGCACCGGCGACGTGCTGGGCGCCCTCGTGCCCGCCGTGCTGGAGCAGCGGGTCGTCACCGTGGACGCGCACGACGCCTGGCGCCGGCTGCTGCTGCAGCACGGCACGACCCCGCCCGGGCCGGCCCCCGCCGGCATGCGCGTCCCGCCGGACGCCCGGGGGTGGCGGCGGGTGCCCTCGTGGGACTGGCGGCGGGCCGGCGTGGACGACCGGCGCGCGTCGGCGGTGCTGCGGGCGGCGGCGGTGGCGCCGCGGCTGCAGGAGGCGGTCGACCTGGAGCCCGCCGAGCTGCGCCGGAGGCTGCTGACCGTGCCCGGCATCGGCGGGTGGACGGTCGCGGAGACCACCCGGCGGGCGCTCGGCGACGCGGACGCGGTGTCCGTCGGCGACCTCCACCTGCCCCGCCTGGTCGGGGACGCCGTGGCGGGTCGCCGCGTCGAGCAGGACGAGGTGCTGGAGGTGCTCGCGCCGTGGGCACCGCACCGGGCCCGGGTCGTGCGGCTGCTCGAGCTCGTGGAGCGCAGCACGCGCGGCGGGCGCACCCGCCCGCTGCCGCGCCGGGCGGTGCGGCCGGCTTGACCGCGGAATACCGGCCGGCGCCCGTCCGCTGCACAATGGGCCGTGCGGCCCGGGCACGCCCCGGGCCGACCCCCGAGCGAACCCGAGGACCGCCGTGAACCAGCCCCGCATGAACGTCGAGTCGTTCAACCTCGACCACCGGACCGTCGTCGCGCCGTACATCCGGCTCGCCGACACCAAGGCGCTGCCGGCGGGCGACGTCATCAGCAAGTACGACATCCGCTTCGCGCAGCCGAACAAGGCGCACCTGGAGATGCCGGTGGTCCACTCCCTGGAGCACCTGTTCGCGGAGCACTCCCGCAACCACAGCGACCGGGTGATCGACTTCTCGCCGATGGGCTGCCAGACCGGGTTCTACCTGATCCTGCAGGGCGAGTGGGCGGACGAGGACGTGCAGGAGCTGGTCGCCGAGACGCTCGCCGACATCACGACGGCGCAGGAGGTCCCCGCGGCGAACGAGGTGCAGTGCGGCTGGGGCGCCAACCACACGCTCGAGGGTGCCCAGGGGGCCGCCCGCGAGTTCCTCGCGCACCGCGCCGAGTGGAGCACGGTGACCGCGTGACCGCCTCGCTCGCGACCGTCGGGACGGTCGTCGCCGTCGCCATGCCGGACGAGGCCGCCCCGTTCCTCGAGCGGGCGGATGCGGTCGGGGACCCCACCACCGTCGGGGGCGCGGAGCACCACCTGCTGACCGTCGCCGGGCAGGACGTGCTGCTCGTCCGCGGCGGCATCGGCCTGGCGAACGCCGCCTCGGCGGCGTCGGCGGCGCTCGTGCTCGTCGCCGCGGCACGCGGCGGTGCCGGACCCGCGCTCGTCTCGGCCGGGTCGGCCGGCGGCGTGCAGGCGGGCGTGCACGTCGGCGACGTGGTGGTCGGCACCGAGCACGTCTACACCGGCGCCGACGCCCGGGCCTTCGGCTACGCGCTGGGGCAGGTCCCGGGCATGCCGGCGGGCTACCGGGGCGACCCGGCGCTGCGCGGAGCCGCCCTGGGCGCCGACGCGGGCGACCTGACGGTGCGGACCGGGCAGATGCTCTCCGGGGACGCGTTCGTGGACGCGTCCCTGGTCGGCCCGGTGCGCGAGCAGTTCCCCGGCGGGCTGTCGACCGACATGGAGTCGACCGCGCTCGCGCAGGTCGCGCACGTCTACGGCGTGCCGTTCCTCGCGGTGCGCGGGATCTCGGACCTGTGCGGCCCGGCGGGCGCGGACGACTTCCTCACGCACGTGGACGACGCCGCCGAGCGGTCCGCCGCCGTGGTGCTGGGCATGCTGGCCCGGCTCGGCGCCACGGGCTGAGGCGCCCGGGGCTCAGCCGCGCGCCGCCCGGCGGCCGTCGAACCCGGTGTGCCCGTGCCCGTCCGGCCCGTCGCCGGCGAGCTTCGCCTGGTACATCGCCTGGTCCGCGTCGTGCAGGAGCAGCTCGGTGGTGTGCCACCGGTTCGCCACGGCGACGCCGACGCTGGCACCGACCCGCGCGGTCTCCCCCGCGACGTCGACGGTGACGTCCCCGAGGGCGGCGGTCACCCCCGCGGCCGCGGCGCCGGCGTCCGGGACGCCCGCGATCAGCAGCGCGAACTCGTCGCCCCCGAGCCGCGCGACCGTGCTCCCCGCGGGCGCGAGCGCCCGCAGCCGCTCCGCGACGGCCACGAGAACGCGGTCGCCCACCGCGTGGCCGAAGCCGTCGTTCACCGCCTTGAAGTCGTCGAGGTCGACGTACATGACCGCGATCCCGGGGCCGTCCCCGGGGGCCTCCGGCGTCCGGGACCGGCCGTGGGCGAGCGCCTGGTCGACCAGCCGGTGGAAGTGCGCGCGGTTCACCAGGCCGGTCAGCGCGTCGTGGTCGACCATGTGCGCGAGGCGCTCCTCGAGCGTCTTCTCCTGCGTGACGTCCAGCAGCACGCCGTGCAGCACCGGCCGGCCGTCGCGGTCGCGCCGCAGCACGGCGTCGTCGCGCACCCACACGTCGTACCCGTCGCGGTGCCGCAGCCGGTAGGTGCTCGACGGGAACATCTCCCCCTCGCGCACCTGCGGCACCAGGTCCTCGTGGGGGCGGACCGTCTCGCGGTCCTCGGGGTGCATCGCCGCCCACCACAGGCCCGGGTCGGCCAGCCACTCCTGGGGCGAGTAGCCGAGCATCCACTCCAGCCGCGGGCTGACGTACACGAACCGGCCGTGCGGGCCGGGCTCCGCGATGTACACCACGGCGGGCACGTGCTCCACGATCAGCCGGTAGTGCATCTCGGCGGCGCGCAGCTCGTCCGCGAGGCGCTTGCGCTCGGTGATGTCCTGCGTCATGCCGATCGCGTAGTCCGGCCGGCCCTGCGCGTCGCGCACGAGCGAGACCGTGAGCTCGACCCACAGCGTGCTGCCGTCCTTGCGGACGAAGCGCTTCTCCATCGCGAACTGGTCGCCGGCGCCGGCGAGCATCGCCTGGAACAGCCGGTCGTTCTCCTCGACGTCCTCGGGCGCCGTGTACGCCGAGAACGGCGTGCTCGCGAACTCGTCGTCGGAGTACCCGAGCAGCCGCCGGAGCGTCGCGTTGGTCAGCGGCGTGAGCCCGTCGAGCGTGACGAGCCCGACCCCGACGGGGGCCGCCTCGATGAGCGTCTCGAGCAGCGCGACCCGGCCGGCCGGCTGCGTCAGGCGCCAGGCGAGCGGGTCGGGCGGGTCCGGGGCGTCGGCCTGCGCCGGGACGTCGGGGAGCGCCACCACGTCGGCGGGCTCCCTGCCGTCCACTGCGACCCCCCTCGTGCCCGACCCGGCGGGCGGGCCGGGTGCTCGTCCGTGTCATCGGCGGGCGCGGGGCCGTTCTGAGGGGGCGGCCGGGTCGTCCTGGACGTCTCCTGGGTGCTGGCACCTAGGACTCGGTGTGCCCCAGGTCCGGTCCGGCGACGAACGCGACCCGTGCGGCCGCCGCGGCGTGCAGCTCGAGCACCACGACCTCGTTCCGCTCGGCCCGCAGCAGCGGCCCGGGGACGTAGAGCGTGCGGGTCGGCCCGGCGGACCAGTAGCGGCCCAGCAGGTGGCCGTTCACCCACACCAGGCCCTTGGAGCACCCGTCGAGGCGCAGGAAGTGGTCGGCCCCCGCGACGGTGTCGACCGTGCCGGCGAGGAACGCCGGGCCGGCCACCGGCAGCTCCGGGTCCACCTCCGGCGCCGCGGCGAGCAGCTCCGCAAGGCCGGCGTCGACGGCGTCCAGGCGCAGTCCGACGGTCTCCCAGGCGGTGAGCTCCCGGGCGGCCGTGCGCGCGCCCCCGATCAGCCCCTTCGGCTCCCCGATCCGCGGCCCGTAGCCGACGCGCCCCTGGTCCTCGAGCAGCACGGTGAGCTCGCCCGCACGTGCCGGGAGCGGCAGTGCGCGCGCCCCCTCGCTGCGGCTCAGCACGCCCACCGGCTCCCCGTCGAGCGCGACGACGGCCCGGTCCCGCACCTCGCCGACGACGAGAACCCGGTCCTGCGCCGTGACGGACGTGCGGTACAGCGTGAAGCCCGTCCACTGGCCGAGCTCGTCGGTCGTCGGGAGGTGGTCCCACGCCTTCGCCTCGCCGAGCACCGGCACCGCGGCCGCCAGCGGCAGGCGCCGCCGCAGCCCCACCACGGCCTCGGGCGCCGGGGCGCGCTCCGCGGGCACCTCGTCCGGGACGGGTGCGTGCCGCGCGATGACCTCGCGCATCGCGTGGTACTTCGGCGTCGGGCTGCCGTCCTCCGCGAGCGGCGCGTCGTAGTCGTAGGACGTGGTGATCGGCGCGTAGGTCCCCTTGTCGTTGGCGCCGTTCGTGAAGCCGGCGTTCGTGCCGCCGTGGAACATGTACAGGTTCACCGAGGCACCGGCGGCCAGCAGGTCGTCGAGGTCGCCCGCGTTGGTCTCCGCCGGTGCGACGTGGTGGTGGCCGCCCCAGGAGTCGAACCAGCCGTTCCAGAACTCCATGCACATCAGCGGGCCGGTCGGCTGGTGCCGCTGCAGCAGCTCCAGCCGCTCGACGGCGCGGGAGCCGAACGTGACGGTGCGGTGCAGCTCCGGCAGGCCGCCGCGGGCCTGCATCGCGTCGTCGGCCTGGTCGCACGTGAGCAGCGGCACCTCGATGCCGCGGTCCCGCACCATCGCCACGAGGGCCCGCAGGTACTCCGGGTCGTCGCCGTAGGCGCCGTACTCGTTCTCGACCTGCACGGCGAGCACCGGACCGCCGCGCGTGACCTGCCGCTCCGCCACGAGCGGGAGCAGCTGGTCGTAGTACTGCTCGACCGCCGCGAGGTAGTGGGGCTCGTGGCGCCGGACCCGGACCTCGGGATCGGCCAGCAGCCAGCCGGGCAGCCCGCCGCCGTCCCACTCGGCGCAGATGTACGGGCCGGGCCGCACGATCGCGTGCAGGCCCTCCGCGGCCACGAGGTCGAGGAACCGCCCCAGGTCCCGCGGCCCGTCGAGGTCGAAGCGCCCGCGCTGCGGGGCGTGCACGTTCCAGGCGACGTACGTCTCGACGGTGTTGAGCCCCATGAGCCGCGCCTTGCGGATCCGGTCCGCCCACTGCGCGGGGTGCACCCGGAAGTAGTGCAGCGCGCCGGAGATCACCTGGAGCGGCCGGCCGTCGAGGAGGAAGTCGCGGTCACCGATCTCGAACGTCGGCATGGTGGGTCAGGGCTCCTGGGGCGAGGGGGCGGGTCGGGGCGGGTGGCCGGCGGCGGGAGGAGGAGCTCCCGCCGCCGGCCGCGGGCGTCACTGGACGGTGAAGCCCTGGTCGTTGCCGTACGTGGTGGCCTGCTCCTGCCACGCCGCGAGGCCGTCGGCCAGCGTCGTGTCCGAGACGTAGGCCTGGCCGACCGTGTCGTTGAAGATGCTGTTCGCGTAGACCTGGAACGGCAGGTACTGCCAGCCCTCGACGACGTCGGCCGCGGACTGCGAGAGCACCTCGTTGATCTTCTGGCCGCCGAAGTACTCGGACTCCTTGCCGAGGAACGCGTCCGACTCCAGGTCGGCCGTCGTGGCGGGGAAGCCGCCGGCGTCGATGCGGATCTGCGTGCCCGGGCCGTTCGACAGGTAGGTGAGGAAGTCGTACGCCAGGTCCTTGCTCTGGCTGGCCTCCATCACCGACAGGGCGCTGCCGCCGTTCTCCGCGGACGCGCTCGCGCCGGCCTCCCACTGCGGCATCGGCGCCACGCGCCACTGCCCGGAGGCCTGCTCGACGCCCGCCTCGAGGTTGCCCGGCATCCAGGCCCCGATGGTCAGGGACGCGATGGTGCCGTTGCCCAGGCCCTGGTACCACTCGTCGCTCCAGGACGAGATGGGCGCCAGCAGGTCCTCGTCGATGAGCTGCTGCCACAGGTCGGCGAACTTCTGGCTGCCCGCGTCGGCGAGGTCGATCGTGACGTCCGTGCCGTCCACCTGGAACGGGTGTCCGCCGGCCTGCCAGATCATCGAGGTGGTGAAGCCGGCGTCGCCGGTGTCGTTGGCGATGTACACGCTCGGGTCGGCGGCGTGCAGGGCCCGCGCCGCGTCGAGGTACTCGTCCCACGTGGTGGGGACGTCGACGCCGTACTTCTCGAACACCGTCGTGTTGTAGAACAGCGCCATCGGGCCGGAGTCCATCGGCAGGCCGTAGATCGCGTCTCCCTGGTGGACGGCCGACCACGGGCCGGGGCTGTACGTGCCCTCCAGGTCGGAGGCGCCCAGGCCGGAGATGTCGGCGAGCGCCCCGCCGATCGCGAACTGCGGCACGGCGTAGTACTCGACCTGCGCGAGGTCGGGGATGCCGGACCCGGCGGCCACCGCGTTCTGCAGCGCCGTGTACTGGTCGTTGCCGGTGCCGGCGTTGACCACGTCGATCGTCACGTCGGGGTGCTCGTCCATGTAGGACTCGGCGATCGGCTCGACCGTGTTGTCCCAGGCCCACACGAGCAGCGAGCCGCTCTCGGCGGAGCCGGAGGAGTCGTCGGACGAGCCGCCGCCGGAGCCCCCGGAGGAGCAGGCCGTCAGGGCCAGGGTCAGGGCGCCGACGACTGCGGCGCCGCGCCAGAGGGTGCGGGGGGTGGACATAGGGGTCCTCTCACTTCGTTGTCGGAACCGCGGGGGGTGGGGTCGGGTGGATCGGGGGACGCCGGTGGTCACTCCTTGACGGAGCCGGACGCGAGGCCCGACTGCCAGTACCGCTGGAGGAACAGGAAGGCCACGACCAGGGGCAGGATGGTCAGGACGGACCCGGTGATGACGAGGTTGAAGATCGCCTCGCCGCCGGCCGTCGCGGCCTGGGCGTTCCAGGCGTTGAGCCCCACGGTGAGCGGGTACCAGTCGGGGTCCTTGAGCATGATCAGCGGCAGGAAGTAGTTGTTCCAGGTCGCGACCATCGTGAAGAGCAGCACCGTGACGATGCCGGGGGCGAGCAGGGGCAGGCAGATCTGCGCGAACGTCCGCGCCTCCCCCGCGCCGTCCACCCGGGCCGCCTCGAGCAGCTCGGTGGGGATCGCCTCGGCCGCGAACGTCCACATGAGGTAGAGCCCGAACGGGGAGATCAGCGAGGGGATGATGACCGCCCACGGGGTGTTGGTCAGGCCCATCCGGCTGAACATGAGGAACGTCGGGACCGCCAGCGCCGTGCCGGGCACCGCGACCGCGCCGATGACGACCGCGAACACCGCGCGCTTGCCGGGGAACGTGAACTTGGCCAGGCCGTACCCGCCGAGCACCGCGAGCAGCGTCGCGCCGCCGGCACCCGCCACGACGTACAGCAGGGTGTTGCCGAGCCAGCGCACGAAGATGCCGTCGTCGTAGGTCAGCGTGTCGGTGACGTTCTGGACGAGGTGGAGGCTCCCCGAGAACCACAGGCCGAACGACGTGAACAGGTCGCCCTGGGACTTGGTGGCGTTGATGAGCAGCCAGGCGAGCGGGACCAGGCTGTACAGGCACACCAGGGCGGTGAGCACCGTCAGCAGGCCGCTGCGGCGGGGCCGGTCGACGCTGTGCCGCCGCGGGGTGCGCAGGCGGGGGCCGCGGCCGGGCCGGGCGGGCCGGGCGGCGGGCGTGGTGGCCGGTGCGGTCGTGGTCATCGTCGTCACGCCCCCTTCCGCATGCCGCGGAGCTGGACGACGTAGGCGATGACCATCGTGATGACGCCCATGATGATCGCGACGGTCGCCGAGTAGTTGTACTGCTGGCCGGAGAACGACAGCGAGTAGGCGTACAGGTTCGGGGTGAAGTGCGTCGTGATCGCGTTGGGCGCGAGCTTCTGGAGGATGCTCGGCTCGTTGAAGAGCTGGAACGACCCGATGATCGAGAAGATCGTGGCGATGACGAGCGCGCCGCGGATCGCGGGGAGCTTGATCGCGGTGACGACCCGCCACTGGCCGGCGCCGTCGATCTCCGCCGCCTCGTACAGCGACCGCGGCACGACGCGCAGCGCCGAGTAGAAGATCAGCATGTTGTAGCCCACGAACTCCCAGGTCACGATGTTGCCGATCGACGCCAGCACGAGGTCGGGCGACAGGGGGTTCGGTAGCGAGATCCCGAGCGCGTCGTTGAGGTTGCCGACCAGGCCGAAGCGGGTGCCGTACATGAAGCCCCACATCAGCGTCGCGACGACCGCGGGCACGGCGTACGGCAGGAAGATCGAGATCCGGAAGAACGACGTGCCGTACAGCCGCCCGGAGTCGATGGCGAGCGCGACCAGCAGCGCGATGCCGAGCATGATCGGCACCTGCACCGCGAGGAACAGCGACACCCGGCCGAACGCCGACCAGAACTGCGGGTCGGCGAACGCGCGCTGGTAGTTCTCCAGCCCGACGAACGCGTTGCCGCCGACGAGCTGCTGCCGGAACAGGCTGAGGTAGAGCGAGTACGCGATCGGGGCGAGGAACACGAGGGCGAACACGGCCATGAACGGGCCGACGAAGCCCCACCCGGTCCACCGTCCCCGGCGGACGGGGCGGCGCCGGGCGGCGCGGGCGGGCGCCGCGGCGGCGGTCAGGTGGACGGTCTGCGTCACTGCGAGCCACTCCTTCGGGGTCGTCGCCCGGGCCGGTGTCATCGGATGTTGACGTCAACATCGGCGGGCGGACGTCACGTTGCCACGGCAGCGGGGAGGCTGTCAACGCGATGCGGGCACCCGGCGGGTCACAGAATGGTGACGTCACCATCCCGGTGTTCGTGCGGGACCGCTCCCAGGACGCCCGACGGCGCCCCGTGCCGCCGCGCAGCAGCGCGCACGGCACGGGTGGGCGTGGGATCGCCCGATGGTGACGTCATCACGCCTATGATCGGCGCCATGACGTCCGACTCCGCCGGAGCACCGGCCGCCACGCGCGGACGCCCCGGGCCGTCCATCGCCGACGTGGCCCAGCTCGCCGGGGTGTCGTCGCAGACCGTCTCCCGGGTGTCCACCGGTGCCGAGAACGTCCGCCCCGCGACGCGCGACCGGGTGCTCGCCGCGATGGACGAGCTCGGCTACTCCCCCAACCACGCCGCACGCGCCCTGCGCTACGGCTCGTTCGGCACGATCGGCGTGATCGCGCACCGCCTCGCCCGCACCGGCGAGTCCCGCACCGTCGAGGCCGTCGTCGAGGCAGCCCGCGCGGAGGGCTACACCGTGAGCCTGGTGGACGTGCGCACCCCCGGGTCCGACGACGTCACGGACGCCGTGGCGCGCCTGTCGCACCAGTCGATCGACGGGCTCGTCATCATCCGCGCCGAGACCGCCACGCCCGTCGCGCTCGCGCTGCCGCCGCGGCTGCCGGTCGTGGTGTCGGACTCCCGGTTCGTCGGGCACCACCCCGCGGTCGGCGCGGACCAGGTCACCGGCACGCACCTGGCCGTGCAGCACCTGCTGGACCTCGGCCACCGCACCGTGCACCACGTGGCCGGGCCCGACGACTCCGCGCCGGCGGGGGTCCGCGTCGCCGCCTGGCGCCAGCACCTCGTGGGCGCGGGCCGCCCCGTGCCCGACGTGCTGCGCGGCGACTGGTCGGCGCGCTCCGGCTACGAGGCCGGGCGGCGGCTCGCGGCCGACCCGGACGCCACCGCCGTGTTCTGCGCGAACGACGAGATGGCCGCGGGCGTGCTGCGCGCGCTCGCCGAGAGCGGCCGCCGGGTGCCGGACGACGTCTCCGTGGTCGGGTTCGACGACATCCCGCTCGCCGAGTACCTGTGGCCGCCGCTGACCACCGTGCAGCAGGACTTCCACCTCATCGGCGAGCGGCTCATGGAGCTGCTGCTGCGGCAGATCCGCGAGCGCACGCCGCTGGAGGACAGCCGCGTGGTGGTGCCCACCCGCCTCGTCGTGCGCGCGAGCACCGCCCCGCCGCGGGGCTGACGGCGCTCAGCCCCCGGCGCCGCCGCCGACGGCTCCCGCGTGCGCCACGGCCGCCTCCTCCACCGCCCGCACCCCGCGGGTCACGAGCACCGGGCAGTGCGCGCGGTGCACGACCGAGCGGCTCGTCGAGCCGAGCACGAGGCTGGTGAACCCGCCCCGGCCGCGCGTCCCCACGACCACCAGGCCCGCGTGCCGCGACCGGCGTACCAGCACGTCCGCCGCGCGACCCTCCGCCAGGTCGCACGTCACCGTGACGTCGTGCCGGGACGCCGCCCACGACCGCGCCCGGTCGAGCACCCGCTCCGCCTCCGCCAGGGCGACCTCGCCCGGGGACTGCCGCGGGTAGGCCAGCGCCCAGTACGACATCGCGGTGGTCTCCGACGTCGGCGTCCACGCGGTCAGCACCACCACCTCGGCGTCGTGGACGCGCGCCGCGTCGCACGCCGCCTCGAGCGCGCCGAACCCGCCGGGCGACGCGTCGAACCCGACGACCACCGGCTCGCCCCCGATCCCGGCGCGCACCTCGTCCGGCACCACGACCACCGCGCACAGCGCGTGGTGCAGCACGCCGGACGTGACCGAACCGATGAGGGCACCGGCCGACCGGCCCGCGCCGTGCCGGCCGAGCACCACGGCCCGGGCACCGGCCGCCCGCTCCACGAGCACCGCGGCCGGCGGTCCGTGCAGCACCGTCCCCCGCGCGTCCAGCCCCGGCGCGGCCTCCCGCGCGAGAGCCACGCCCTCGTCGGCGACCTCCTGGACCTGCGCCAGCACCTGCCGGCCGAGCCACGAGTCGCCCGCCCCGCCGCCCTCCTGGCCGGCGAAGCCCCACACGTGCACGACCTCGAGCGCCCACCCGCGGCGCGCCGCCTCGGACGCGGCCCACCGGACCGCCGCGGCGGACTCACCGGACGTGTCGTACCCGACGACGATCCTGTCCTCCACCTGGCACCTCCCGCTGCCGATGCGTGCCTCCAGCGTCCCCCCGCGCGGCGCTGCGCACCAGGGGCGAGGGTCCCGGGTGGGACGTCAGCGACCGGTGGTCGAGAAGTGCTGGTAGTCCACCGGCGACGTCCAGTCCCCGCCCCACTCCCAGCCGTGCGCCGCGAACGCCCGCACCACCGCGTCGCCGGCGTGCACGACACCCGGCGCGTCCGGCCGCGACGCGAACGGCTCGCCCTCCGGCGGCAGCACCAGCGCGCCGCGCACGTACGGGTTCTCCACCGGGTTCAGGTCGATCGCCCGGCCGTAGGCGTGCTCGGACCAGCCGGTGCCGCGGCTGATGGGCCGGCAGTTGAACGCCGACGTGTTGTCCGCCGCCATCGACGCGTCGTCGCTGCCTCCGAAGTCGTCCACCAGCCGCATCGTGCGCACCGGGTACCCCAGCGCGAACAGCTCGCCGAACACCGCGACGACGGACTCGGCGACGTCGGCGTGCACCACCAGCTCCCCCGTCGCGGCCCCGCCGTCGAACGTCCGGTGCGTGACCGTGACGTACCGCAGGTCCGCCAGCGGCACCGGGCAGCCGTCGTGCCAGGACGCGGACATCCGCTCGGCGAGGTCCGGGGTGATCGGGGCGACCGTGCCCGCGAAGCCCGCGGCCAGGGCGTCCGGCTCGACGGCGCCGACGTCGGCCCACGGGACGTCGGGGGCGCTCACGGGCGGCGGAGGCGGCGGCGCGTCCGGCGCGCCCGCGGACGCGGCACCCGGCGTGCCCGTCGGGGGCACCGCGGCCCCGGGCGTGGTCGGGTCCGGCGTGGTCGGGTCCGGCGTGGTCGGGTCCGGCGGGGACACCGCCACGGGCGGCCCCGGCGCGGCGGTCACCGCCTCGCGGGCGCCGTCCGCCGGGACGCAGGCCGTCACGGCGAGCACGGTCGCGAGCACGCCCCCGAGCCCGACGGCCGCGGTCCTCGCCCGCCGCCGACCCGGTCCGCCCTGCGCCGCGTCCCCCGACCGCACCCGGTCAGCGTACGCACGGTGCCGGCCGGGAGGGCGGGCGGACCCGCGGGCGGGAGCGGGAGGCGAGGGGGCGGCGGGAGCCGGGCGGCGGGAGCCGGGCGGCGGGCGGCGGGCGGTGGGCGGCCGATGGACCCCGCCGCTGCGCGACGGCGCGGATCCGCCCGGCCGCTGGCGTCAGTGCCCGGGCCGTGCCTACCGTGGCCCCTCCCGAACCCCGACCCGGAGGACGACCGCGTGCGACGTCCCGCCCTGCTGCTCGGCACCGGCGCCGTCGTCCTCGCTCTCGTCCTGGTCCTCGCGATCGTGCTGAACCGTGACGAGCCCGCCTCCGACTCCGCCCCCACTCAGGCGCCGTCCTCCGCCTCCGCCCCGCCGGCCGACGCGCTGACCACCGTCCTGAGCAGCGGGTTCGACGAGGGCGACGACGGCTGGGAGCCGCTCGGCGACGGCGTGCAGGTCTCGACCGCCGACGACCCGACCCGGTCGGGTGCGGGCAGCCTGCTCGTCACCGGCCGCCAGGAGCCGTGGCACGGCGCGGCCGTGGACGTCTCGAGGCTGCTCGCCCGCGGCCAGGTGCACACCGTGTCCGCGTGGGTGCGGCTCGGAGCCGACGGGGGCGGCGAGGGCAGCGCGGCCGGCGACGCCGAGGTGCAGCTCACCCTCGAGCGCGACGGCGCCGAGCCCGTCTACGTGCACGCCGCGCGCGGCGTCGTCGGCCCGGACGCGTGGGTGCACCTCACCGGCGCGGCGCAGGTCCCGGAGGGCGACGGCGACTGGCGCCTCTACGCCGAGACGACCGCGTCCCTGGCGGACCTGCGCCTGGACGACGTCGCCGTGCAGCGGCCCGCTCCCCCGGTCCAGGAGGACGTGCCGGCGCTGCGCGACGTCGCGGACGTGCCGATCGGGATGGCGGTCGGCCCGCAGGACCTCACCGGCCGGCCCGCCGAGCTGCTGCTGCGGCACGCCGACCAGATCACCCCGGAGAACGCCCTGAAGCCCGCGGTGGTGCAGCCGCGGGAGGGCGAGTTCGACTTCGGCCGCGCGGACGCCGTGCTGGACGTGGCCGTCGAGCACGGCCTGACCGTCCACGGGCACACCCTCGTGTGGCACCGCTCGACGCCGGACTGGTTCTTCGAGGACGCCGACGGCCGGCCGCTGACCTCCGCCCCGGAGGACCAGGCCCTGCTGCTCGACCGGCTGCGGACCCACACGCAGGCGATCGCCGCCCACCTGGCCGAGCGCTACGGCGCGGACAACCCGGTGACGTCGTGGGACGTCGTCAACGAGGCGATCGACCCGGAGCAGCCCGACGGCCTGCGCCGCAGCCGGTGGTACGAGGTCCTCGGGCCGGACTACGTCGCCGAGGCGTTCCGCATCGCCCGCGACGCGTTCGGCCCCGACGTCGCGCTGTACCTCAACGACTACGACACCGACGCCCCCGGCCGGCGCCGCGCGCTCGTCCGCCTGGTCGCCGACCTCCAGACGCAGGGCGTCCCCGTCGACGGCGTCGGCCACCAGATGCACGCGAGCCTCACCACCGACGTCGACCAGGTCGCGGCCACGTTCGACGCCGTCGGCGCTCTCGGCGTGCAGCAGGCGGTCACCGAGCTCGACGTCGCGATCTCCGGGCGCGACGAGCACCTCGACAGCACCCCGTCGGACCGCCTGGAGCGCCAGGGCGAGCAGGTCGAGGCCCTGGTCGCGACCGCCCGGTCCCGCGGCGTCGCGTCGATCACCGTGTGGGGCGTGTACGACACGCGGTCGTGGCTGCGCACCTGGCCGGAGGACCGGCCCTTCGAGGCGCCGCTGCTGTTCGACGACGACCTCCAGGCGAAGCCGGCGTTCTGGGGACTCGTCCGGGGGCTCGGCGGGGAGGGCTAGGAGGCACCGCCGTCCGCCGGGCCGGGCGTCGGGTCGTGCAGCCACCAGTCCGCCTCGTACCGGTACGGCATCGCGACCACCTGCACCTCGTCCTCGTACGTGACGTGCCCCGGGTGCGCGGTGCGCAGCTCGACCCAGCCGACGCCGTACCGGTCGAGCACGTCGAGGTACTCCCCGGTGGCGGCGAGCGGCGCGGCGCTCCCGACCTTGAACCACGCGCGCGCCCCGGGGTGGGCCTGCTGGTCGTAGCACCCGGGGACGACGGTCGACGGGTCGGGGTACGCGGCGGTCATCCGCGCGTTGGCGTCCCGCCACCAGGCGGTGTCCTCCGGGGTGAGGAGGCCCTGCCGCCCGAGGGTGTTGACGAGCGCGAACACGCCGGGGTGGCGTCCGCTGCGGCTGGGGACGGCGCTCTGGAACCGGATCAGCTCGGGCACCGACGCATCGTCGCACCCCGGCGCCGTCCCTACGCGGAGACCGCCCGGTAGACGACCAGCGCCACGTCGTCGTCGGAGCCGTGGGGCGCGAAGGACCGCAGCAGGTCGTCCGCGACGTCCTCGGGCGCCGCGTGCCCGGGCTGCGCGGCGACCAAGCCGGCGAGCCGGTCGATGGCGTGCGGCAGCGCCTCGCCCCGCCGCTCGATCAGGCCGTCGGTGTACGCGATCACGAGGTCCCCGGGCGCGAGCGTCTCCGTGGACTGCGTCCGGCGGCGGCCGCTGAGCGCGAGGGCGGCGCCACGGGCCCCGTCGAGCAGGCGCGTCTCGCCGTCGGCGCGGCGCAGCACGGGCGGCAGGTGACCGGCCGCGGAGTACGTGAGCGTCCCGGCCTGCTCGTCGACGACCGCGCAGAACACCGTCGTGCACTCGGCGCCCGGGAGCGTGCGGGCGAAGCGGTCGAGCCCCTCGAGCACCGTCGCCGGGGTCGCGTCCTGCAGCAGCAGCGACCGGGTGGCCGCGCGGAGCTGGCCCATGCGGGCGGCGGCGTCGAGGCCGTGCCCGACGCAGTCGCCGATGACCAGGGCGTGCCGGCCGGGGGTGATCTGCACGACGTCGTACCAGTCGCCGCCGACCGCGAGGTCGCCCGCCGCGGGCCGGTAGCGGGCGACGATGCCGGGCAGCGCGACGCCCTCGGGGACGATCGCCGCCTGGAAGGTGTCGCTGACGGCACGGAGCTGGTCGACCTCGCGGACGTGCCGCAGCGTGCCGGCCACAGCGACACCGACCGCTGACGCGACGAGCCGCAGGAACGACCGGTAGCCGTCGTCCCACGGCCGGCGCTCGGCCGCGGACAGCACGACCGCGCCGGTCGCGGGAGCCGGCAGGGGGACCACGAG
The DNA here is from genome assembly GCF_039548315.1 of Cellulomonas olei. NCBI lineage: Bacteria > Bacillati > Actinomycetota > Actinomycetes > Micrococcales > Cellulomonadaceae > Cellulomonas > Cellulomonas olei. Next base: position 78,025 of record NZ_JBCLVN010000015.1, on the reverse strand, counting down.
CGTGCGGCCGCGCTCCTCCGCGACGCCCGTCTCAGCCACCCGCGCCACGACGTGCTCGGGCAGGGGTCCCGGGGTCCCCGGGGCGGAGCTGCCCAGCAGCGTCAGGTGACCGTCGGGGTCCACGAGGTGCAGCTCGGCGGCCGCGACGTCCTGCGAGTCCGCCAGCAGCGCGGTGGCCGCCCGGCTGATCGCCGGGAGGTCTCCGTGCGCCGCCGCGAGGCGCACCGACAGGTCTCCCAGCAGCCGCATGCGCCGGCCCTCGACCACCTGCGTCGTGGTCTCCGTCGCGATGTCGAGCAGCCCGCCCACCGTGCCCGCGGCGTCGCGGATCGGTGAGTAGGAGTAGGTGAAGTACGCGTCCTCGTCGTACCCGGACCGGTGCATGACGAGGTGCTGGTCGACCACCCAGGTCGGCTCGCCGTGCACCATGACGCGCTCGACGGACTCCTCGAGGTCCTCCCAGATCTCCTTCCACACCTCCGCCACGGGCGAGCCCATGGCGGACGGGTGCTTGTCCGAGCCGAGCATCTCGCGGTAGCCGTCGTTGTAGATCATCGTCAGCTGCGGGCCCCACGCCACCAGCACCGGGAAGCGGGTCGAGAAGCACATCTCCACGGCCACGCGCAGTGCCGTCGGCCAGGTCGCGGGCGACCCGATGGGCGTCGACTCCCAGTCCACGTCGCGCGCCAGCAGGCCGCAGGCGCTGCCTGCGGTGACGCGCCGGAACCAGGGTGACCTCACGCACCGACAGTACGCGTGGCCGCTGCACGCGGCACGGTGTGCGCATCGCCCCCGGCCCCGGCAGGCGGGCCGGCCACCGGGCGCCGCTGCGCGACGAGCACGGACCCCAGCACCAGCGCCGCGCCCGCGACCTGCCAGCCGTTGAGCGCCTGCCCGAGCACCACCCAGCCCAGCACGGCGGCGACGACCGGGCTGAGCAGACCGAGGAACGACACCCGCGCCGCCGGCAGCCGTCCGACACCCCGGAACCAGAGGGCGTACGCGAGCGCCGTCCCCGCGAGCCCGAGGTACACGAACCCGGCGACCGCGCCCGCGTCGACGCGCGGCAGCGGCCCCTCGACGGCCAGCGCGAGCGGCGCGAGCAGCAGGCCGCCGGCCGTGAGCTGCCAACCGGTGAACGCGAGCAGCGGGACGGGCCTGCCCCACCGTGCCGTCAGCACCACGCCGAGCGCCATCACCACCGCGCCGGCGAGCCCCGCGACGACGCCCGTGACGTCGAGCCGGGCGGTCGAGCGCAGCACGAGCAGCGCCACCCCGGCGACGCCCGCGAACCCCGCCACGACCGTCCCCGGCCGGACCCTCTGCCCGAGCAACGCGGCACCGAGACCTGCGACGACCAGCGGCTGCACCGCCCCCAACGTCGCCGCGACCCCGCCGGGCAGCCGGTACGCGGCCACGAACAGCAGCGCGAAGAACACCCCGATGTTCAGCGCGCCGAGCACTGCGGCGCGCCACCACCAGTCACCGGATGGCAGCCGCCGCGTCACCGCGAGCAGCAGCAGGCCCGCGGGCAGGGCGCGCAGCGCGGCCACGAGCAGCGGCCGGCCCTCCGGCAGCAGCTCCGTCGTCACGAGGTACGTGGTGCCCCACAGCACCGGGGCCACGGCCGTCGTCACGGTGAGCAGCACGTCCGACCGCACGCGCTGCTGCGCCCCACCCACCGCTTCGCCTCGGTCGACCACGTCCACGCCGTCCACCAGCCCTCCCCTCGTCGGCGGGCCGGGCGGCGGGTTGGATGCCGGCGCTCGCTCGCCATTGCTTAGACCCTAAGTTACTTGCTTCAAAGTGACTGTCAAGAGAGCAAGTGGCAGACTGCGTCCATGGCGACGACCGACCGACCGGCGGCCCCCACCGACGGCACCGACAGCCCCGCCCCGGACGGCGTGGACCGAATCCTTGAGCAGTGGGCGCGCGAACGCCCCGACCTCGACACCGAGGCCATGGGGATCTTCGGCCGGATCTTCCGCCTCGCCCGCGCCGGCGGGGAGGCGACCGCCGCCGCCTACGCCCGATCGCACCTGACACGCGGCGACTTCGACGTGCTCGCCACGCTGCGGCGCGCCGGGAACGGCGGCGACCTGTCCCCCTCCGCGCTGTCGGCCACCCTCATGCTGACCACCGGCGGGATGACGCAGCGGCTCGACCGCCTAGAACGCGCCGGGCTCGTCCGGCGCAGCCCGGACCCGGCCGATCGTCGCGGCCTGCGGATCAGCCTGACCGACCGCGGCGCCGACGTGGTCGACCAGGCGGTGGCCGACGGGCTCGCCGCCGAGCAGCGGCTGCTGGCTGGCATCCCGGCGCAGCGTCGGAGGGAGATCGACGCCATGCTGCGGGAGCTGCTCGCGGCGGTCGAGCCGTCCTGATGCGCGATCCTGGAACACGCGGCTCCACGCGACGCCGAGCGTCTGGACGCAGGATCGACCGGTGGTGACCGACGACGAGGTGGTCTCCAGGCTGCGAGCGGACGCGCGGGCGGCCGGCCTGGATGTCCCCCTGGACATCGTCACCGTGACGCGCGGCGACCCGGGAGGCGAGTGGGACGCGTGGGTCCCGCCCGGAGCCACCGAGCCGACCCTGGTGCTGGTGCTCGACGCGAACCGCACGGCGCTCGACGCCCGCGACCGGCGCGAGGTGCTGGCCGAGGCCGCCGGCGAGCTCCAGCAGCTCGTGGTGGATCTGAGCGGATCACCGTGGCCGGTGGACCCGGGCAGCGGCGTGGTCCTCGAGCCGGGCACGACCCCGGACGGCGACGCGGTGTGGACGGCCCCGGGCGTTCGCCCCGTCCCGATCGGGTCGCTGCCGGGCTGATCCACACCGCGCCCCGCGTCAGAGCTCCGCGACCCGCGGCACCGCCGGCGCGACGTGGTCCCGCACCCACGTCGCGAGGCTCAGGTCCGCCGGCGGCCGCAGGATGACGGTCTCGACGCCGAGGTCCGCGTACGGCCGGGCCGCCGCGACGAAGCCGTCGACGTCGCCGGTCAGCAGCTCGTCCCCGCCCATGAGCATGGTCACGCGGATGTCGGCGAAGTCCCGGCCGACGGCGTCGCAGTGGCCCCGCAGCACGTCGAGCTTGTGCGCGACCTCCTCCGGCGTGGACGAGAACAGGTTGCACGCGTCGCCGTACTGCGCGACGAGGCGCAGCGTCTTGCGCTCCCCCGACCCGCCGACCATGATCTCCGGCCCGGTGCCCGGCCGGCTCAGCGGCAGCGGCGAGCACAGCGTCTCGGCGAGCTGGTAGTGCTCGCCCTCGAACGGGCCGTCCGCGCCGGGCGTCCACATCTGGCGGCAGATGCGCAGCGCCTCCTCCAGGCGCTCGAACCGTTCGGCCAGCGGCGGGTACGGCACGCCGAGCGCGAGGTGCTCCCGCTCGTACCAGGCCGCGCCGATGCCGAGCGTGGCGCGGCCGCCCGCGAGCACGTCGAGCGTCGCGACGATCTTCGCCAGCAGCCCCGGGTGCCGGTACGTGACGCCGGTGACGAGCGCCCCGAGCTGCACCGTCTCGGTCCGCCCGGCGAGGAACCCGAGCGTCGTGTACGCCTCGAGCATCGGGTCGGACGCCGGGAACCCGGCCGGCTCCATCTGGAAGAAGTGGTCCATCACGGACAGCCAGGACAGGCCCGCGTCCTCCGCCGCCTCGCCGGTGTCGGCGAGCTCCTGGCGCAGGCGGGCCGGCTCGACCGCGTCGAACCGCATGAGGTGGGCACCGAGGCGCATGGTGGCTCCCTGGGAGTGAAGTGGGTGACACCGGGGACGATGCCCCTTGGAGTGCGCTCGAAGTCAACCCGGGAGGCGGCCCCGGACGGCGTCTGCTGAGGGCAGAACGACGCGCCCGCGCCGCAGCCGGTGCGCGGGCTACGGTGGCCGGGACCCGCAGGAGGTGCCCCGTGCCCCAGCTCCCCGCCGCCCCTCGCACGACCCGGCCGCGACCCGAGCCGCCACTGCGCGTCCTCGTGGGCGCGATCCTGCGACGGCACCGCGAGCGCCAGGGCCGGACGCTGCGCGACGTCGCCGACGCCGCCCGCGTGTCGGTGCCGTACCTGTCGGAGGTCGAACGCGGCCGCAAGGAGGCGTCGTCCGAAGTGATCGCCGCCGTGTGCCGGGCACTGGGCCTGCGCATCGTCGACCTCGTCGGCGAGGCGTACGCGCAGCTCGCGCGCGCCGAGGGGCACGCGGTGCTCGACCTGACGTCGTCGCCGGCCCGGCCGCTCGGACCGGTCGCTCCCGGGACGTCGGCGCCCGTGGTGCCGCTGCGCACCCCGGCCCGGACGCCCGTGCTGCTGGCCGCCTGAGACCGGCCCGCGGGCAGCCGCGCGGGCCGCCCACGGACCGGTCGTCGTCAGGCCGCCGTCGCCTGCGGTCGCTTGACGGTCGTCACCACCGCGTCCGCGATCCCGTACTCGACCGCCTGCGCGGCGGTCAGCACCAGGTCCCGGTCGGTGTCGACGCGGAGCTGCTCGACGGTGCGGCCGGTGTGCCGGGCGAGGATCTCGTCCACCTGCCCGCGCAGCCGCAGGATCTCCGCGGCCTGCAGCTCCAGGTCCGCAGCCGTGCCCTGCCCGCCGCCCGACGGCTGGTGCAGCAGCACCCGCGCGTGCTCCAGGACGTGCCGCTGCCCCGGCGTCCCCGCCGCGAGCAGCACCGCCGCCGCGGACGCCGCCTGCCCCAGGCAGAACGTCGCGACGTCGGGCCGCACGTACTGCAGCGTGTCGTAGATCGCGAGCAGCGCCGTCACGGACCCGCCCGGCGAGTTCAGGTACAGGTGGATCGGCCGGTCCGGGTCCTCCGACTGCAGGTGCAGCAGCTGCGCGATGACGACGTTCGCGACCCCGTCGTCGATCTCCGTGCCCAGGAAGATGATCCGGTCGGACAGCAGCCGCGAGAACACGTCGGCGTGCCGCTCCCCCGTCGGCCGCTGCTCGACGACCACCGGCACCGTGTACTGGCCGGCCATCACAGACCCGCCCGGTGCAGCGTCGCGTCCGGCCGCACGTCGTCCAGCCGGGTGACCACCCGGTCGACGAACCCGTAGGCCAGCGCCTCCTCGGCGGTGAACCAGCGGTCCCGGTCGGAGTCGCGCTCGACCGTCTCGACGCTCTGGCCGGTGTGCTCGGCGATGAGGGCCTGCATGGTCCGCTTGGTGTGCGCCATGTTCTGCGCCTGGATCGCGATGTCGACCGCGGTGCCGCCGATGCCGCCCGACGGCTGGTGCATGAGCACGCGGGCGTGCGCCATGACGTTCCGCTTGCCGGGCGTGCCGGCGCTCAGCAGGAACTGCCCGGCGCTGGCCGCGAGTCCCATCGCGAGCGTCGCGACGTCGTTCGGGATCAGCCGCATCGTGTCGTACATGGCGAGCGCCGCGCTGATCGACCCGCCCGGCGAGTTGATGTACAGCGCGATGTCACGCCGCGGGTCCTCCGCGGACAGCAGCAGAAGCTGCGCGCAGACGCGGTTCGCGACGGCGTCGTCGACCTCCTGCCCCAGCACGACGATGCGCTGGTGCAGCAGCCGCGCGGCGAGGTCGTCGTCGAACGCTCGGGCGGGTGGGGTGGTGGCGGTGCTGGGCACGGGGACCTCCTGGGGTGTCGGGTCCCGCCACGCTCGCACCGCCCGGCCGTCCCGGGCCCGCGGGTCTGCCCGCAGCAGATCCGCCCCGAGCAGATCCCTCGCCCACCCGCGACCCGCAGGGCCGTCGAGAGTGCAGCAGATGCGGGGTTCCGCGCGTCGAACCCCGCATCTGCTGCAACCTCGACGTGGGTCGCGCGGGGCGGGCGGCGAGGGCGGGTCAGCGGGTCAGGTCGAGCACTGCGCCCAGCGCCTCGTCCGCCGCCGAGCCCGCGACGTGCGCAGCAGCCCCGGGCTCCGGCGCGTCGCCGACGACCACGTCCGCCACGGCCACGCTGACGTTGTCCCACGCGTCCGCCTCCAGCGCCGCCGCGACCAGGGCCTCGGCGGCGGCCTCGGGGGACGCCGCGTCGCGGAGCAGCGCGAGCACCCGGTCCTCCGGGACGTAGTCGGTGAGGCCGTCGGTGGCCATGAGCCACCGGTCGCCCGGTTCGGCGTCGACCTCGAGCAGCGTCGTGTGGGTGGCGTCGGCGACGTCGCCGGCCAGGCAGTGCAGGATCACGTTGCGCCGGGGGTCCTGGGCGGCGTCGGCCGCGGAGAGGATCCCGCTGTCGACGAGCAGCTGCACGAGGGAGTCGTCGCGGGTGACGCGGCGGCCGACCCCGTCGCGCACGAGGTACGCGCGGGAGTCGCCGATGTGCAGCACCCGCATCGTGTCCTCGCCGCAGAAGATGCCGGTGAACGTCGTCGCCATGCCCGCGAGGCCGGGCTCGCGCCGGACCCGCACCGCGAGGTCGGCGTTCGCGACGGCGAGCGCCTCCCGCAGGTCCTCGTCGCTCCAGCGGCCGGTGTCCGCGGCGCGGAGCGCGGCCATGAGCCGGTGCGTCACCGTCCAGGACGCGACGTCGCCGCCCGCGTGGCCGCCGACGCCGTCGGCGACGAAGGCGTAGCCCGTCGCGGAGCCCGCGGCGTCCTGGTTCTGGGCGCGGTGCGCGCCCGTGACGGATCGCAGGGCCGTGACGAGCGACAGCGGCATGCGGCACCTCCGGGAGGGACGGAGTTGTCTCGTGGTCCCACGATGCCACGTCCGGCGGCCCCCGACCGACCGGGCTGGGTGCCAGGACCCGGGCCGGACCAGCCCGGACCCGGCCGGGCGGTCAGCCGATCAGCCCCCGCAGCGCCTCCGGCCGCACGTCCGTCTGGTGCGCGATGACCTCGCGCGCCCGGTCGGTCGCGTCCCACACGTTCCACAGCAGCACCCCGGCCACCCGCCCGCCGTCCAGGTAGTAGACGACGCCGGTGTCGTACGGCTCGACGTGCCAGTCCTCGACGGTCTCGAGCGAGGAGTCCAGCCGGCCGACGGCCTCGTAGCCCGCGTCGAACAGGTCGGAGTAGAAGAACGGCGTGTGGTCGTAGGGCTCGTCCGCGCCGGCGAGGTTCCGCCCGGCCTGCCGGCCCATCGTCGTGGCGTTGTCGACGTGCTCGACGCGCCGGCGCCCGAGGATGCGGTCCGGATACTGCGCGACGTCGCCCGCGGCGTACACCGACGGGTCGGACGTCCGCAGCCGGTCGTCGACGACGATGCCGTCGTCCACGTCGAGCCCGGCGGACCGCGCGAGGTCCGTCTCGATCTCCAGCCCGGCCCCGACGACGACCGCATCGGCGGCGAGCTCCCGGCCGTCCTCCAGCACGACGGTCACGCCGTCCGGCCCCGACGTCCCCGACGCGACCCGCGCGCCGCCGAGCACCTCGACGCCGCGCTCGACGTACATCCGCTCCAGGTGCGCGGCGAGCCCCGCGGGGAACGTCGCGCCGGTCAGGGTGGCGGCAGGGTGCACGAGCGTGACGCGGGTGTCGTTCTGCACCAGCGCGGCCGCGAGCTCAGTCCCGATGTAGCCGCCGCCGACCACGACGACGTGCCGGCCGCCGCCCGCGAGGTCGCGCAGCCGCTCGTAGTCCCGGACGGTGCGGAAGGAGATGACCCGGCCCGAGTCCTCCAGGCCGCCGATGCGACGCGGGTGCCCGCTGGTGGCGAGCAGCAGCCGGCCGTACCCGAGCGTGATGCCTGCGTCGGTGGTGACCGTGCGGCCGGCGCGGTCGACCGCGACGACCGACTCCCCCAGCAGCAGCTCGGCCCCGGTGTCCTCCGCGGTGTGCAGCCACACCTGGTCGAACGTGAACTCCGGGTCCGTCCAGAGCTTCTTGGTCAGGGCCGGCCGCGTCACGGGGGCGGTCGGCTCCCGGCCGACCACCGCGATCGTCCCGTCCGGGTCGACCTCGCGGATGCCGCGCGCGGCGGCGTCCCCCGCCATGCCCGCGCCGACGATGACGTAGTCGTAGCTGTCCCGCACCGTGCTCACCCCTGTCCTCGTGGTGTCCCGCCTGCTCAGCGTCGCGCGCCGAGGGGCGGTCCGCCACCCCGGGGAGGTCAGCCCGGCAGGGACCCCGCCACGACGCGCCCGCGGGACACGACCGCCACGATGTTCTCGACGCGCAGCGCCGACACGTCCTCCCACGGCCGCCCGCGCAGCACCACGAAGTCGGTCCCGAGCCCGGCCCGCAGCCGCCCCGTCGTCGACCCCAGGCGGATCGCGTCCGCGGCGTCGGACGTGGCCGAGCGGAGGGTGCGCTCCGCGGACCAGCCGAACATGCCCGCCATCTGGCGGACCTCCTCCATCTGGTCCCCGAACTGCACGAACTGCCCGGACGCGTCGGTGCCGAGCACGAACCGCACGCCGGCCTCGGCGGCGCGGGCGAACCCGGCGTCCCGCAGCGCGACGACGTCGCGGGCCTTGGCCTGCGCCTCGGCGGAGACCGGCCGGCGCGCCTCGGCGATGATGTCGTTGATGAGCAGCGTCGGGGCGACGGGCAGGTCCCGCTCGAGCAGCGCGGCGAGGTGGTGCTCGGCGATCGCGGTGCCGTGCTCGATGGAGTCCACGCCCTCCGCGAGCGCGATGTCGAGCCCCTCCACCGAGTGCGTGTGCGCGGCCACCAGCATGCCGAGCGCGTGCGCCTCGTCGACGGTGGTGCGGATCTCGTCGCGGGTCTGGTTGCGCCAGCCGACCTTGTCGCCCATGGAGAGCACGCCGCCGGAGGTGTAGATCTTCACGCCGGCCGCCCCGGACCGCGCCCACACCCGCACGAGCTTGCGGCACTCGTCCGGGCTGTCCGCGGTCGGCGGGCGGTGCGGGTAGTGCGGCGGGACGAACAGGTCCCCGTGGCCGGCGGTCATGCCGACCTGGCCGTGCGACAGCAGCCGCGGGCCGGCGAGCACGCCGGCGTCGAACGCCCGCCCGACCGCGAGCTGCACGGAGTCCGCCGCGAGGTCGCGCAGCGTCGTCACACCCGCCCGGGCGCAGCGCAGCGCGTTGGCGGCGACGTGCAGCGACCGCTCCTCCGGCGGGGTGAGGATCGGCCACGCCGACGGGTCGGACGCGGGCGCCCCGGCCGCGTACCCGAGGTGCACGTGCGTGTCGACGAGCCCGGGGATCACGCTGAGGTCGGTGTGCCGGGCGGGCGCCTCCTCGACGGCCAGGATGCGGTCGCCCGCCCAGGTCAGCCGGGCCGGGCCGACCTCGCGGTCGCCGTCCCACAGCGGGAGGCCGTCGAGGACGTGCTCGGGGGCGGCGTGGTGCGACATGCAGGGGCCTTTCGCAGGGAGCGGTCAGAGGGCGGGCGTGATCTCGCCGACCACGCGGCCGTCGAGGTCGACCAGCGGCAGGTGGCGCCAGCGGTCGAACGCGCCGCAGGGGTGGCTGATGCCGAGGCGCAGCACCGTGCCGGGCGCCAGGTCGGTGCCGGGCGGGACGCGCAGGAACGCGTGGTGGTCGTTGACGCCGGTGACCTCCCAGCCGGTCACGTCGCGGTCCTCGTCGCCGGGCACGCCGAGCACGCGCGGCAGCCGGTCGTCCGTCGGGGCCTCGCGGCGGCCGAAGCCGACGACCGCCAGGCCGGGCTCCGGCTGGGACAGCACGGAGGCGCGCAGCTCGAACGCCGGGACCAGCGTGCCGTCCCCGCGCCCGGAGCCGAGCGGGGACGTCCGCTCGTACACCCCGTGGTCGTGGGTCACGTAGCAGCCGGACCGCAGCACGGTCGTCACGGGGCTGTCCCAGCGGGCGGGGGCGAGCTCGCGCAGCACCAGGTCCGGGTACGACGACCCGCCGGCGGTGACGACCGGCACGCCCGCGACCAGGCCCTCCGCGGTGATCGCGCCGACCAGGGCCCGCACCCGGCCGAGCAGCTCGACCGCGCCGCGCGGGGCGCCCGGGTCGTCGCCCGCGGGCATGAGCCCCTCGAACGCGGACACCCCGGCGAGCCGGACGTGCGGGCTCGCCGCGACCCGCCGGGCCAGCGCGAGCGCGGCCGCGTCGTCCCGCATGCCCGTCCGGCCGCCGGGGAACCCGAGCTCCACGAGCAGCGGCAGCGCGCGGGCGGGCCGCAGCGACGCGAGCTCGGCGAGCAGCAGGTCCAGCCCCGCCTCGCTGTCGACGTAGCAGAGGTACTCCGTCGCGGCGTCGGCGGTCAGCAGCTCGGAGGCGACCCACCGGATCGCACCGGCGTCGACCAGCACGTTGGCGTGCAGCACGCGCCGCACGCCCCAGGCCGTCAGCGTCCGGACCTGCGCGGGGGTCGCCGCGGTGAACCCCCACGCACCCGCCTCGGTCTGGCGCCGCACGAGGTCGCGCGACATGTGCGTCTTGGCGTGCGGGGCCAGCGCGACGCCGGCGGCCCGGCACCAGTCGGCCATGACGCGGATGTTCCGGTCGATGGCCGCGTCGTGCAGCACCATCGCGGGCAGCTCGAGGTCCGCGACGGTGAGGTCCCCGCGGCCCCCGGGCCCGACCTCCACGCGGCGCCCCGTCACGCCGCCACGCCCTGGCGCGCCGGCCGCTCGGGCCGCCCCGCGCGCAGCACGCGCCCCGCGCGCACGCCGGTGAACTCCCCGTCCTCGACGACGACGCGGCCCGCGAGCACGGTGTACCGCACCCCCGTCGGCCGCTCCCACGGCCGCTGCGGGGTCCCGGCGTGCCCGACGGTGGCCGGGTCGACCACCGCGACGTCCGCGACGAACCCCGGCAGCAGGCGCCCCCGCCCGGGCAGCCCGAGCGCGTCGACGGCGAGCGAGGTCATGGAGCGGATCGCCTCCGGGAGGTCGAGGACGCCGAGGTCGCGGACGTACCGCCCGAGCACCGTCGGGAAGCACCCCCACCCGCGCTGGTGCGCGTTGCCCACCGGCACGGAGTTGTCCGAGCCGATCGCCACCAGCGGGTCCGCGAGGATCTCCCGGACGTCCGCCTCGGCCATCAGCTCGTAGACCATCATGGCCCCCGGGTCCGCCAGCACCAGGTCGCACAGGGCGTCCCACGGGTCGAGCCCGCGCCCGGCGGCGACGTCGGCGACGCTGCGGCCGAGCAGGGCGGTCTCCGCGTGCATGCTCAGCAGCACGCCGCCCGGCGTCGTCTGGGTCCACGACCCCGCGCCCGGTCCACCCGCGAGCGCCCGGTCCCGGAGCGCCGCACGGGTCGCCGGGTCGGACAGCCGGGCCACGAGCGCCCCGCGCCCGCCGACCTGCGCCTCGGCGGGCAGCAGGGCGGTGAGGAAGCTCTCCCCCGTCGTGTACGGGTAGGCGTCGCCGTGCACGTCGACGCCCTCGGCGCGCGCGGCCCGCAGGGCGGCCAGCAGCTCGCCCGCGCGCCCGTGGTTGCGGCGCCCGGCGGCCTTGCAGTGCGACACCTGCACCCGCACGCCGGTGCGCCGGGCCACGTCGAACGTCTCGGCCAGGGAGTCCGCGAGGCCGTCGCCCTCGTCCCGCATGTGGGTGGCGTACGGGCGGCCCCAGCGGGCGGCGACGGCGGCGAGCGCGGCGACCTCGTCGGTGTCGGCGTACACGCCGGGCGCGTAGATGAGACCGCTCGACAGCCCGAACGCCCCGTCCACGAACGCGTCCTCGGCGAGCGCGACCATCCGGTCCAGCGCGCCCGGTGCCAGCCGCTCGGCCATGCCGTTCGCGCTGATCCGCAGCGTGCTGTGCCCGACCAGCGACGCGACGTGGTTGGTGGGGCCGTACCGCTCCACGGCGTCCAGGTACTCCGCGAACGTGCGGGGCTGGTTCCAGTGCCCGTCGACGCCGGCGGCCACGGTGCTGGAGATCGGCCGGTGCAGCTCGACCGCCCGCTCGTCCACCAGCGGGGCGGCGGAGTTGCCGCAGTTGCCGACCACCTCGGTGGTGACGCCCTGCAGCACCTTGAACGGCTGCGGCTCGGCCATGAACGGCACGACGTCGGAGTGCGTGTGCGCGTCCACGAACCCCGGCGCGACCACGAGCCCGCGCACGTCGAGCACCCGCGCGCCGGCCGGTGCGCCCAGACCCGGCCCGACGGCCGCGACCCGGTCCCCGGCCAGCGCCACGTCCGCGACGACCGGCTCCGCGCCGGTGCCGTCCACGACGGTCCCCCCGCGCAGCACCAGCGTCACGTCGGTCACGTGAGCTGCCCCATCCGCTCGGTGACCACGGCGTCCACGACGCTCAGCACCGCGTACGCGAGCATCGTCACCGCGGCCACCGTGATCGCCGACGCCCACATCGCGTCGTACCCGAACGAGCCGGCCGCCTTCGAGATCGCGCCGCCGAGGCCCTCGCCGGTGGACAGCCACTCGGCGATCATCGCGCCGGTCACGGCCGACGGCACCGCGATCCGGGCGGAGGCCAGCGTCGACGGCACGGCCGCGGGCAGGGCGACCTTGCGCAGCACCGTCCAGGACGAGCCGCCGTACGCGAGCACCAGGTCCCGGTGCTCGCCGGAGACGCTGCGCAGGCCGTACAGGATGTTCGCGAGCGCCGGCAGGAACACCACGAGGATGACGATGGCCGTCACGCCCGCCTGCCCGATGCCGAAGATCAGCGTGATGAGCGGCGTCAGCACCACCAGCGGGATCGAGCGCAGCACCATGGCGGTCGGCATGACGATCCGCTCGAGCACCGGCGACACGCAGAACACGACGGCCAGCAGGAACGCCGCGGCGAGGCCGACCACGTAGCCGATGCCGGCGTCCCGCACCGTGACGGCGAGGTCCGCGGCGATGGTCGCGCGGTGGTCCGCGGCGCCCTCGGCCGTGACGACGTAGGCGAACACGTCCCACGGCCGCTTGCCGATGAGCGGGCTCACGTCGAACGCCGCGAGCACGGCCACCCACACGCCGAGCGCGACGACGACGGCCGCCGCGAGCGTGGCGGCCCGGCGGGCGACGAACCGCCCCGTGCCGCCGGTCACGACCGACGCTCCGACGCCCACGGGGTCAGGACCCGCCCGACCAGCCCGACCAGCGCGTACCCGCCGAGCGCGATCAGCCCGGCCAGGATGCTCAGCGCCCACACGCGGTCCGGCTGGATCTGGCGCTGCGCCGCGTTGAGCGCCACGCCGATGCCGGAGTCGATGCCGCCGAGGTACTCCCCGACGACGGCGCCGAGCAGCGCTGCCGGGACCGCCACCTGCAGGGCGGTGACGATCGCCGGCAGCGCCGACATGAGCTGGACCGTGCGGATCTGCGTCCACCGGCCGCCGCCGTACGCGGCGACGAGGTCCAGCGAGCTGCGGCTCGCCGAGCGCATCCCGAGGATCGCGCCGACGAGGGTCGTGAAGAACACCAGCAGCGCGCCCAGGAAGATCGCGGAGGCGCGGCCGCCGAAGATCACCATGACGATCGGACCGATCGCCGTCACGGGCAGGCACGCCGAGATGACGCCGAGCTGGGTGATGACGTCCTCCAGGCGCGGCACCACCAGCACGACGGCGGCCAGCGCCAGGCCCGCGAGGTTGCCCCACAGGTAGCCCTGCGCGGCGCGGGTCAGCGTCGGGACCACGTTCGCCTCGTAGAACGGCCAGCCGTCCGCGACCGCCGAGCGGGCCACGTCCACCGGCGACGGGAACGAGGTGCTGTTCTCCAGGTTCGCGGTCATCGCCCACCACAGGGCCAGCAGCAGGACGATGCCCACGGTGCCGCCGACCCACGGGCGGGCCAGCGCGCCGCGGAACCGCGCGGCGACGTCGCTCACTCCTCGCCCTTCGCGCCGGCGCCGCCGGGCGCGAACAGCAGGCCGGACAGGTGGTCGACCACCTCGTGGAACTCGGGCGTGCGCATCATCTCCGGCGTGCGGGGGCGCTCGAACGGGATCTCGACGACCTCGACGATGCGGCCCGGGCGGGCGGACATGACGGCCACGACGTCGGACAGCAGCGCCGCCTCCGCGATACCGTGCGTGACCATCAGCGTCGTCGCGGAGCGCTCGGTCCAGATGCGCTGCAGCTCGAAGTTCAGGCGCTGCCGGGTCATGTCGTCCAGCGCGCCGAACGGCTCGTCCAGCAGCAGGAAGTCCGGGCGGACCGCGAGCGCCCGGGCGATGGACGCGCGCTGCCGCATGCCGCCGGACAGGTGCGCGGGCCGGGCCTTCTCGAAGCCCCGCAGGCCCACCAGGTCGATCAGCTCGTCGACGATGCCGTCGTCGCGGCGCTTCTGGATCTCCAGCGGCAGCCGGATGTTCTTCTGCACCGACCGCCACGGCAGCAGCGCCGGGTCCTGGAACGCGATGCCCATGCCGTCCGCCCGCCTGCCGGGCGCGACGGGGGTGCCGTTGACCGCGACGGTGCCGGCGGTCGGCGTCTCCAGGCCCGCGAGGATCCGCAGGATCGTCGACTTGCCGCAGCCGGACGGGCCGAGCAGCGACAGGAACGACCCACGGGGCGTCGACAGGCTCACGTCCTCCAGGGCCGTCACCGTGCGCCGGCCGGAGCGGAACTCCTTGCCCAGACCGGTGATCTCGATGCCGGGCGCGGACGTGGGCGCACCCGCCCCCGGGGCCGAGGGGGCTGCGGGGACGGGTGCGGACAGGGGGGAGGACGTCACGAGAGCAGGTCCGGGTTCTCGGCGTACACCTCGTCGAGCAGCGACAGGTCGAACAGCTCGTCGGCGGCGATGTCGATGCCCGCGTAGGCGAGCGACGCGATGGTGCCCTCCTGCAGCTCGTCGGTGATCGTCAGCAGGCCGTTCGCCGCGGTGTCGTCCGACTCGATGAGGGTCGCCTGCCGCTCGAACGACAGGGTGATCGCGTCGGCGTCGTACTGCTGGTCCTTGCCGTACTCGTTGACCGTGAGGTCGACGGCGCGCTCCGGGTCGTCCAGCGCCGCGCGCCAGCCCTCGGCGGTGGCGAGCAGGAACGCCTTGACCTGCTCCGGCTGCTCGTCGATCGCCTGCTGCGAGGTCACCAGCACCTCGCCGACCATCGGCAGCCCCTCGTCGGCGAGCAGGAACTCGGTGGCCGGGAAGCCGGCGGCCTCCAGGGCGGCGGCACCGGTCGTGGTGTAGCCGATGAACCCGTCGACCTGGCCGGTGGTGAGCATCGAGGTGTCCGACAGCGGCACCGTCGTCACGTCGGCCGGGTCGATGTCGTTCGCCGCGAGGAACGCGTTCCACACCAGGGTGTTGGAGTCGGAGACGGCGACGGTCTTGCCCGCGAGGTCGTCCGGCCCGGCGATCGGCGCGTCCGCGCCCGAGACGAGCGCGAACGGGTTGCGCTGGTAGGTCGCGCCGACGATCTTGAGCTCCGCACCGCCCTGGATCGCGGGGGCGGTGATGAGCGGGGAGGACAGGCCGACGAACGCCTGGCCGGTCGCGACCGCGGCCTCCGCGCTGGTGGCCGACGAGCCGCCCGCCGTCAGGGTGACCTCCGGGAAGCCGGCGTCGGTGTACAGGCCGTCCTCGACCGCGAGGTACTCGCCCGCGAACTGCTGGTTCTTCAGCCACGAGAGCTGCACGCTGACCGCGTCGAACGACTCGCCCGCGTCGTCGCCGGAGCCGGCCGCGGCGTCGTCGCCGCCACCCGAGCAGGCGGACAGCAGCAGGCCGGCGACGGCCACGGCAGCGGCGAGGCCGGCGGTGCGGCGCCGGGGGCGCGGGGTCGTGATGGTGCGGGTCACGTCAACCTCGATCACGTCGTGCGGCCACCCGGACACATCGGGTGGCCGCGGTGCCAGGGGGAGGGGTGTCGCGGGGCGGACCCGGCGACGTCCTCCATCAGACAGGCCGGGCCCGCCCGGTCGCCATGTGGGATCCTCCGAACCTGGCGCCCCCGGACGGTGCGGTCCGTTGTGCGACACACCGAGCGCGTCACACGCGCGTCACACGGGAGGACCCGCGCGGGGTCGGTCCGGCGGATCGCCCAGCGCGCGCCCCGGCCGCCCCGCCGCGTCGTTGGTGGATCGCACGAAGCAGCAGCCCACGGCCCTGTGGTTGGCTTCCGGACGAGCGTGGGGCGGACCGCGCGCACCACGACCAGGAGCGGGAGGCGAACGTGTGGCCGACGGCTGAGCTCCACGTGCACATCGAGGGCACGCTCGACGCCAACCTCATCCGGGTGCTCGCCGCGCGTCACGGCCTGCCCGTCCCCGCCGGCGCCGGCCGGGGCGCCCCGTTCCACGACCTCCAGGAGTTCCTGGACGTCTACTACGCCAACCTCGACGTGCTCCGCACCCGCGAGGACTTCCGCGACCTCGGCGCGCGCTACCTGGACCGCGCCGCCGCCGCGGGGGTGCGGCACGCGGAGGTGTTCGTCGACCCGCAGTCCCACACCGAGCGCGGCGTGCCGGTCGCCGACGTGCTGCTCGGCCTCGCGGACGCCCTGGCCGGCGCGCGGGAGCGGCACGGCATGTCCGGCGGGCTGATCGTCTGCTTCCTGCGGCACCTCGGGCCGGACGCCGCGATGGCGACGCTCGAGGCCGTGCTCCCCCACCGGTCGCTGCTGCTCGGGGTCGGGCTGGACTCCAGCGAGGTCGGGTTCCCGCCGTCGCTGTTCCGTGACGTCTACGAGCGCGCCGCCGCCGAGGGCCTGCACCGCGTCGCGCACGCCGGCGAGGAGGGCGGGCCGGACTACGTCTGGGAGGCCCTGGACGTGCTGGGCGCCGAGCGGATCGACCACGGCAACCGCGCGCTGGAGGACGTCGAGCTGGTCGCGCACCTGCGCGAGACCCGCACCCCCCTGACCGTGTGCCCGCTGTCCAACGTCGCGCTGCGCACCGCCGGCCCGGACCTCGCCGACCACCCGATCGCCGTGATGCTCGACGAGGGCCTGCGCGCGTCGGTGCACTCGGACGACCCGGCGTACTTCGGCGGCTACCTGGACGACAACGTCCGGGCGCTGGTCGCGGCCGGCGCGGTCACCGAGGACCAGGTCGGCGTGCTCGCCGCGAACGCCGTGGTGTCGTCGTTCCTGCCCGAGGCCGGCAAGGCGGCGCTGCTCGCGGAGATCCGCGCCCACGCGCTCGCCGTGGGCGCCGCCGTGCCCGCGCTCGCCGCCGGCACCGACGACGCGGCCGGCTCCGACGACGCCGCGGCCTCCGACGACGCCGCGGCCGGCTGAGGCGGGCGCGTGCAGAGCAGCGAGGTCACCACCGGGCGCCGGGTCGCGGTCGTGCTGGAGCCGGGCGACGAGGTGCTGTCGTCCCTGGCCGAGGCGTGCCGCGCGCACGGCATCCGGCAGGGGTTCGTGCCCGTGTTCTCCGGGGCCTTCCGGTCGGTGCGGTTCATCGCCGCGGACACCCCCGTCGCCGACCAGGAGCCGCCGCTGCCCCAGGAGGTCACCGTGACCTACTCCGAGGGCATCGGCAGCGGGACGATCCTGTGGGACGCCGAGGCGCAGGCCGCCACGCCGCACGTGCACCTGGCGGTGGGCGTGAAGAACGCCGCCGCCGCGGGGTTCGCCGGGCACCTGCTCGGGGCCGAGGCGCACTACACGGTCGAGGTGCTGGTGGAGGAGGTCGTCTCCCCCGCGCTGCTGCGCGTCCCGGACCCGCGCGCCTGGGGCATCCCGACGATGCGGTTCGGCGCGGCCTGATCGTGGGCCGACGCCGGGCGGCCGGGACGATGCGGCACTCCGATCCCGTTCCGTGCGGGCCGGGCAACCGGTAGCGTCCTTCCATGGGGGACATCACGCTGCCCGTGATCTCGGGGCTCGTCGGCATCCTGCTCGGTGTGGCGACCTTCGTCGCCGCGCAGTCCCGGACCCGGCGCGAGACGTTGGACAAGCGGGTCCAGCGCGAGGTCGAGGCACAGCTCGGCCGGAAGTACCTCGACTTCCTCACCGCAGGTCAGGACGTGAACGCCGCACTCCGCGAGGCAAGTGAGGGCGTGCAGGCCGAGGCCGCGCGCATCATGACAGAGGCACGAGCCCACCTCGACCAGCTGCAGTCGGCCAACGAGATCCGTGACGCACTTGAGTCGAGCCTGGAACGTGCGCAGTCGATCCTGCCGAGCCTCGGCGCCATCAACTCCGCCACGCCATCCTCGCTCGTTGCGATGCTGCGGCACAACAGCTCCCCCGTGGAGGTCGTCGCCCTCGTCGAGAAGATCCGGGACATGAACGGCGCTCGATCCTCCCATCTCGAGCTGGCAGGGGATGCCGCTCGCACGGTCCTCGGGGACTACGCCCTCGCGCGGGACCTCTACACACTGGCCGTCCAACGCGACCCGCAGAACCACAGCGCGTCGTCGGAGCTGCACGGCCTCGACCTCGAGTCCAGCGACCCCGACGTGCGCGAGGCGGCGCAGTCGCGGCTGCTCGAGGTCGGCCGACACGCCCGCGCAGGGGCTAACGCCTTGAAGGTCCTCTTCAACTACTACATCGCCTCGGGGCAGTTCGAGCGCATGGCGCGTGACTGCGAGTCGCTAATCGCCACCGACCCGCGGCGCGCCACGCTGTACAGGAACCTCGCCATCGCCCGGTCCGAGTCCGGCGAGCCGGAGGAGGTCGTCATCGAGTCGTTCGAGAAGGCCCTTGAGCTGGCCGACGCGACCGACAACATCACCGACTACATCAACACGGCGAAGACGTACGCTCCCTGGCTGTGCCGCAAGGGCCGGTTCGACAGGGCCGGGCAGGTGCTCGAGCGGGCGGTGCTGCTCGCCCCCGACACCGCCGAGGTCTACTCCGCCCTGACGACGTTCGGGATCTTCTCAGAGAACCTCGACCTCGCCGCCCGCGCCGCCACCCTCGCGCGGGCCAACGCCGAGCCGTCCGCCCAGGAGCTGATGGACTCTCGGGCCCTCGCCGTCCGCAGCCTCACGTTCCTGAAGGGCCAGGGCGCCGACGAGCCTGAGCCACTGAACCGCTGAACGTCCCCGGACCCGCTACTCCGTCTCGTCCAGGCAGGCCATCGCGAGGAACAGGTCCACGCGGTCGGCCATCGTGCCCATGTCGCGGTTGGTCAGCTCCTCGATGCGGGCGATCCGGTAGCGCAGCGTGTTGGTGTGCAGGTGCAGCTGGCGCGCGGTCTCCTGCCAGGCCCCGCCGCCGTCGAGGAACGCCCGCAGCGTGCCGACGAGGTCCGCGTTGTGCCGCTCGTCGTACGACACCAGCGGTGCCAGCACCTCCCGGGCGTACCCGGCGCGCGTGCTCTCCCCGAGCATCCGCAGCAGGGCGCGGTGCGACTGGACGTGCAGCGAGGTCGACACGACGACGGGGCCGGTGCCGGACGCGTTCTGCACCCGCTCGACCGCCGTGGCGATGGCCGAGTTCAGGCGGCTCACGCCGCTGACCGGGTCGCTCAGCCCCACGCGGAGCTGCCGCCCGGCGAGCAGCAGGTGGTACTCCTCGGTCAGGTGCTCCGCGAGCGGCCGCTCGTCGTCGCCCGCGCCGTTCACCAGCAGGATCGCGAGGTCGTCCGTGCGGCAGCCCATGACGCGGTGCCCGCGGGCGGACAGGGTGCGCTGGAGCATCTCCAGCGTCGCCGCGCGCGGGAAGCGCGGGTCGTCCACCCGGGCGGCGACGATCGTCGTCTCGTCCTGCGGGGCCATGCCCTCCAGGCGCATCCGCGCGGAGATGGCGCCCGGGGACGCCTCCTGGTCGCGGATGGACGTGATGAGCGCGGCGACCTGCGCGTCGCGGGTCTCCCGCCAGCGGGCGGCGAGCTCCATCTCGACCCGCAGCGCGCCCACCAGGGCGTCGACGGCCAGCGTGACCTCGTCGGAGAACGCGCGGTGGTCCCCCCAGACGCCCAGGAACCCCGACCGGTCGCGCGCGCCGGTGCGCACCACCGTCGCCGGGCCGCCGGGACCCGGGACGATCACCCGCCGCTCGTGCTCCCGGGCGATCACCGCGTTCCACTGCTCCGCCACCTGCGCGCGGTCCGGCGCCGCCCCCGCCGAGGCGAGCAGCGCCCCGGTCTCGTCGATGACCCAGCACCCCACGGAGAACTCGGCGGTGAGCTGACCGAGCAGCTCCGCGACGCCGCCGCCGCGCGCCACGGCGTCGGCGATCCGCCGGCTGAACCGCATCGTCCGGCTCGCCAGCCCCGCCGGGGAGCCCGGCTGCTGCGCGGCGACGGCGTCGGCGATCCGCCGGAACGACACCCCGGGCGACACGGTGAGCAGCGTCAGGCCCCGCTCCCGGCACGTCGCGATCACCTCGTCCGGGATCACGCCGATCTCGATCAGCCCCAGCACCACCGCCGCCACGCCCTGCTGCGCGAGCGCACCGAGGAACGTCGCCGCGCCACCCGGCCGGTCCAGCCACAGGCCGGAGGTGAGCACGACATCACCGGTCGACAGGAACCGCGACGGGTCCGGCAGGTCCGTGATGTACGCGGACTGCACGGGCCGGTCGAGCGCGTCGGGCTCGGCGGCGACGACGCTCAGCCCCAGCTCCGGGTCGGCCAGGAGGTCACGGACGTCCACTGCTCACCACCCGGTCCCCGCTCGGCACCGGGACAGTCTACGGAGGCCCCCGTGCGCGGGACCGGCACCGTCCACGGCAGGATGGTCCCGTGACCACCCACGCCCCGCTCGACCGCCCGGACCTGCCGCGCCGCCTGCGCACCGCCATGTTCGTCGACTTCGACAACGTGTACATCGGCCTGCGCCGGCTCGACCCCGACGCCGCCGAGGCGTTCGCGACCGACCCGGGCCACTGGCTGGCCGAGCTGGAGCACGGGTCCGACGCGGACGGCGACTTCACCCGGCGGTTCCTCGTGCGCGCCTGCTACCTGAACCCGTCGGTGTTCTCCCGGTTCCGGCCGAACTTCACGCGGGCCGGGTTCCAGGTGGTCGACTGCCCGTCGCTCACCCAGCAGGGCAAGAGCAGCGCCGACATCAACCTGGTGCTCGACGCCGTCGACGCGCTCGACGGGGCGACCCGGTACGACGAGTTCGTCATCGTGTCCGCCGACGCCGACTTCACGCCGCTCGTGCAGCGCTGCCGGGCGGCCGACCGCCGGGTCACGATCATCACCGCGAGCCCCGCGGCCAGCGCCTACCGCGCCGTGGCGGACACCGTCATCACCGCGGACGACCTCGCGGAGCTCGTGACGGGCGGGGACGCCGTCGAGGCGGTCGAGCCGGAGCCCGTGCCGGTGCCCGAGGTGGTGGCCGGGACCGCTCCGGCCGCCGCGTCCGGTGCCCGCGACGGGGCCGCTCCCGCCACCCCCGTGGCGGCCGGCACCGGCTCGCTCGCCGCGCGCCGCGCGGTCCTGCAGCGCGTGCGCTCGGCCGACCGCCCGGTCCCCACGGGCGCCGTCGCGCAGGCCGCCCAGCAGGCGGACCCGACGCTGCCCGCGACGCGCTGGGCGGGCGCGGGCGGGTTCCTGCCGTGGCTCGCGCAGGTCGTGCCCGAGCTCGGCGTCGCCGCGCGGCCGTCCCCCGGCTACGTGTGGGACCCCAAGCGGTTCGGCGAGGCCGACCTGCCCGGCGCCGCCTCCACCGCCCCGGGCACCGACCCGACCGCCCTGCAGCGGCAGGTCATCGCCGTCACCGACACCCCCGGCCTCAGCAAGGAGAACTACCGCGTCCTGCTGACGACGCTCGCCGACGACGTCCGCGCGCACCCGTTCGAGCGTGCCACGACGGCCCGCCGGGTGCGCGACGCGTGCCAGGAGGCCGGCGCGGCGGTCGGCCGGTCGACCGTGAACTTCGTCATCTCGGGCGTCCTGTACGCCGGGCTCGAGCTGACCTCCGACGTCACCGCCGAGGACATCGCGGAGGCGTGGGCGGACAACGTCATCGGGCTGTGCCGCGGGGCGCGGATGGAGCTGACGGAGGCCGACGAGCAGGCCATCGACGACTGGGTCGGCGGCGGCCTCCTGGACGACCCGGAGGACTGACCCGCCGCCAGGCGCACGGCTCGGGGCCCCGCGCGCCCGTCCTCGTCGTCGAGAGGCCACGAACCGGGGGTCCGGGTCACCGAGGGTCCCCGGTTCGTGGCCTCTCGACGCGCGCGCGGGCCGGCGCGCGGGTGGCGCGGAGGGCGGCGTCGGTCGGCGTCAGGCGGCGTCGCCCGAGATGTTGACCAGCCACGTGACGCCGTACCGGTCGGTCGCCATGCCGAACGCGTCGCCCCAGGGCGCCACCGTCAGCGGCTCGATCACCCGTCCGCCCTCGGACAGCTTCTCCCAGTAGCCGCGCAGCTCCGCGTCGGCGTCCGCCCCGCCGCTGAGCGACACCGAGAAGTTGTCGCCCGGCGTGTACGCCATGGCGTTCGGGGTGTCCGACGCCATGAGCACGAGGCCGCCGGGGGTCTCCAGCTGGCTGTGCATGACCTTGTCCTGCTCGGCGGGGTCCTCGCTCGCGTGGAAGTCTGCGAACGTGCTGATGGTGAGCTCGCCGCCGAACACGGACCGGTAGAACTCCATCGCCTCGCGGGCGGTGTCGCGGAAGCCGAGATAGGGGTTGAGGCGGACGGGCATGGGGCTCTCCTCGGCGTCGACGACCGCTCGGATGTGACGGCGATCACACTGCCGCCGGTCGTCCCGTCCGTCAAGGACCGCCCGCCCCACACGGGCCGCACAGCCGGCGCACCGAGCGGGCACGGAGCGGCTCCGTAGACCTGGCGCATGACCGCAGACCTCGATCCCCGGACCCGCCCCCGCCGTCGTCCCCGCCGCCGGCTGCGCCGCGCCCTGGTCGCCGCCGCGCTGACGCTCGCGCTCACCCTCGGCGGCACGACCGCCTGGGCGCTGAACCGGTACGTGATCGCGCACGTCGAGATCGCCGACGTCGACGCGTACGAGGCGGCGCAGGCCGGCACGGCGGCCGGCGCCTCCGACGACGCCGACGACGCCACGCAGGACGCCGCCGACGACGCGACCGTCACCGCGACGACCTACGAGTCCGACGACGCGAGCATCAGCATCTCCACGGTGGTCACCGGCAGCGGCGACGACCAGGTCACGTCCTACGTCGCCGACGTCACGCTCTCCGACGCCACCGTGCTGCGCTCGGCGTTCGCCGACAACCAGTTCGGCACCAACATCACCGAGACCACCTCGGAGATCGCCGAGGACAACGACGCGGTGTTCGCCGTCAACGGCGACTACTACGGCTTCCGCGACACGGGCATCGTCATCCGCAACGGCGTCGTGTACCGCGACGAGGGCGCCCGCGAGGGACTCGCGTTCTACGCGGACGGCCACGTGGAGGTGTACGACGAGACGGCGACGACGGCGGACGAGCTGCTCGCGGCGGGCGTGTGGAACACCCTGTCCTTCGGCCCGGCGCTCGTCGAGGACGGCGAGGTCGTCGACGGCATCGAGGACGTCGAGGTCGACACCAACCTCGGCAACCACTCCATCCAGGGCGACCAGCCCCGCACGGCCGTCGGGGTGGTCGACGACAACCACCTCGTCTTCGTCGTCGTGGACGGCCGTTCCCCCGGGTACTCCGCGGGTGTCGACATGACCGAGCTCGCCGGGATCATGCAGTCCCTCGGCGCCGAGACCGCCTACAACCTGGACGGCGGCGGCTCGTCGACCATGTACTTCGACGGGTCCCTGGTGAACGACCCCCTCGGCCGCGGGACCGAGCGCGGCACCTCCGACATCCTGTACGTCGAGGGCTGAGCCGTGCTGGTGCTCATCCCGTCCTACCAGCCCGACGAGCGCCTGGTCCGGCTGGTCGCCGACCTGCGGGGCGCCGCCCCCGACGTGCACGTGCTGGTCGTCGACGACGGCAGCGGCCCCGCGGACCGGGCCCTGTTCGACGCCGTGGACGCCCTCGGTGCCACGGTGCTGACGCACCCGGAGAACCGCGGCAAGGGGTGCGCGCTGAAGACCGGCTTCGCCCACGCCGAGCGCCACCACCCCGGGCAGGACGTCGTGTGCGCCGACAGCGACGGTCAGCACTCGGTGGCCGACGTGCTCCGGGTAGCGGCAGCGCTCGCCGCGCAGCCTGCCGGGCGACGCGCCTGCGTGCTCGGCGCCCGGGCGTTCAGCGGTCCGGTCCCCGCGCGGTCGGCGCTCGGCAACCGCGTGACCGCGTGGCTGTTCCTCCTGACGACGGGTGTGCGGCTCCGCGACACGCAGACCGGGCTGCGCGGCTACCCCTCGGACCTGCTGCCGTGGCTGCGCACCGTGCGCGGCGAGCGGTTCGAGTACGAGCTGAACGTGCTGCTGCGGACCGCGGCGGACGGGCTGCCGGTCGAGGAGGTCGAGATCGCGACCATCTACCTCGAGCGGAACGCGTCGTCGCACTTCCGCCCGCTGGCCGACTCCGTGCGGGTGCTGGCGCCGCTGCTGCTGTTCTCGGCGTCGTCGCTCGCGGCGTTCGCGGTCGACACGCTCGCCCTGCTGGCGCTGCACGCGGCCACCGGCTCGCTCGCGGTGTCCGTGCTCGGTGCGCGGGTGCTCAGCGCGTGGACGAACTTCGAGGTGAACCGCAGGCTCGTCTTCCGGCGCGGGGGGCACCTCCCGCCCCGACGCGCCGCGGTGCGGTACGCGGTGCTCGCCGGGGCGCTGCTCGGGGCCGGCTACCTGATGCTGGCGCTGCTCACCGCGCTCGGCCTCGGGCTGCTCCCGGCGAAGGTGCTGACCGACGCCCTGCTGTACCTGCTGAGCTTCCAGCTCCAGCGCCGGGTGGTCTTCACCCCGACGCCGGGACGGGCCACGAGGCGCGAGCCCGCGCGGCGCGCCGGTGCCCGGTCGGGCTGAGCCGCCGCGGGTGCGCGCTCACGCCCCGAGCAGCCTCCGGGCGACCGCCCGCGCGGCCCGGCGGCCCGAGACCAGCGCGCCCTGCTGCGACGGGGTGTCCCGGTGGTCGCCGCACACGTACCGCCCGTCCCCCAGGTCGACGGGCCGGCGCACCCGCAGCGGCGGCGGCACCGCCGGGAGCGCCGCGGCGACCTCGTGCGTCGCGAGCTCGCGCCAGCCCCGCGGGTCGGCCCCGAGCATCTCGCCGGCCTGCCGGCGCACCGCGGCGGGGTCGGGCCGGGCGGCGGGGTCCCGGGGACCGGGCGCCAGCACGCACGTCGCCTGCACGAGCTGCGCGCCCGCCGGCGCGGAGCCCGGCGCGACGGCCGACACCAGCGCGGCGTTCACCACGGGCCCGCGCCGACGCCCGTCGACGACCACCGCGTCGACGCGCGGGACCCCCTCGGCCTCCCACCACGTGGTGACCAACCCCCGCACGGGTGGCGCCTCGACCCCGGTGAGGGCCGCGGCGCCGGCCGCGTCGGTGGCGACGACCACGGCGCGCGCCGCGATGCCGCCGCCGTCCGCCCGCACGGCGTGACCGCCGGGCACGGGCTCGACCGCGTCGACGCGCACCCCGGTCGTCACGTGCGGCAGCGGCGCCGCGAGCAGGGCGGGCAGGGCGCCGGCCCCGCCCGTGGGGATGCCGGGCGTGCCGCGGAGCATCGAGCGCACGACCAGCCGCACGAAGGCTGCGGACGTCGAGCCGGACTCGTCGGCCAGCACGCCCGCGAGGAACGGCTCGAGCACCTCGTGGCGCAGCCGCCCGTCGACGCCGGCCGCGCGGAACGACTCCGCCAGCGTGGCGTCCGGCCCCTGCTCGAGCGCGCGCACCGGACCGAGCGCGGGGGCGGCCCAGCGCGCGAGCGCCGCCAGCTCGCCGACGCGCAGGTACCCGCTGCCCAGCGTCGCCGGCAGCGCGCCGGGCGCCCGCCGGGGGTCGGCGAGCAGCGCCAGGCCGTCCGCGCGGCGGACCGCGACGCCCGCGAGGAACGGCTGCACCCGCAGCGCGGCGACGTCGACCTCCCGGCGCAGGGCCGGGTAGGCGGGGTTGACCACCTGGAACCCGCGGTCGAGCGTGAACCCGTCGACCCGGTCGCTGCGCATCCGGCCGCCGACCACCGGCGCCGCCTCCAGCACCCGGACGTCGAGCCCGCGGGCGTGCAGCACCCGCGCGCAGGTCAGGCCCGCCAGGCCGGCTCCCACCACCACGACGTCGCAGTCCATGCGGGGAGCCTAGGGGCGCGTCCACCGGCCCGCCCGGGGGCGCGGCGCCTCACACCAGGTCGAGCCCCGAGGCCACCGCGAGCAGCTCCTCGATGACCGCGACGACGGCCGGACCGGGCTCGCGGCGGGTGGCCCGGTGGCGGGCGACGAGCCGCCGCGAGCCGAGCCCGGGCACCGTCGCGACCGTCACCCCGTCCGGGAGCTCGCCCTGCAGCGCCAGCGCCGGCAGCAGCCCGACCCCCTGCCCGGCCGCGACGAGCGCGAGCGCGACGTCGAAGTCGTAGTACACGTGCCGGACCGTGGGCGCCCCCAGGGCGGACGTCACGCGCCCCATCGCCCGCGCGGCGGCGGTGTTCCGCTCGGCCGCGAGCCACGTCACGCCGGCGAGGTCGGAGAGCTGCGTGGGTGTCGCGACGGAGCCCGGGAGCACCAGGCGCCACGGCTCCTCGAGCAGCACCACGTCCCGCTGCCCACGCGGGACGTGGGTGTCGGCGTCCTCGTCGCGCTCCAGCAGCACCACGTCGGCGTCGCCCTCGCGCAGGCGCCGCATGGACTCGGCGGGGTCGCGCTCCTCGACGACGAGCTCGATGCCCGGGTGGCGCTCGGCCACGACCGCGAACGTCGGGGCGACCACCGCCCGGATCGCGGTCTGGAACCCGGCGACCGTGACCCGCCCGGACAGCTCGCCGCCGAGCGCCGCCAGCGACTTGCGGGCCTCGACCAGCTCCGACTCGATGCGCTCGGCGGCCTCCGCGAGGATGCGCCCGGCGGCCGTGAGCGTCGCCCCGCGCGGCCCGCGGTCCAGCACCGGCACGCCCTCCTCCGCCTCCAGGCGGGCGATCTGCTGGGACACCGCGGACGGCGTGACGTGCAGCAGGTCCGCGGCCGCGAGCACGCCGCCGGCGCGGTGCACGGCGAGCAGGACGGCGAGGCGGCGCGGGTCGGTCGGCACGCCACCAGACTAGTTCAGTTCCACTACATCCCGGTCGCATCATCGTTCGATTGTGCTGAACCCGATCCGGACGCACACTGGTGCCGTCGGGAGGCCGCGGGACGGCACGCCCGGCACCCCCACACCCACCCCTGGACCTTCCTGGAGCACGCCCGTGTCCGCTCTCGTCACCGCGCTCGGCTGGGTCGGCGCGGTCACGTGCCTCGTCGCCTACGTCCTCGTCACCCGCGGCACCTGGGCCCCCACCTCCGGGCGGTACCAGCTCGCGAACGTCGTCTCCGGGCTGTTCATGGGGCTGGTCGCGGCGAGCAGCGGCGTGTGGCCATCGGTCGTCACCAACGCGGTGTGGGCCGTCGTCGGCGTGCACGCCGTCGCCGTGGTGCTGCGCGCGCGACGGCAGCGGGCGCGCGAGGCGAGGCGGGCCGCGGGCGACACCCCGCCGGCGACCGTCGCCCCCGACCCGGCGCCCGCGGGCGGGCCGCTGGGCGCCGTCGACCTCGCCGCCTGAGCCCGGGGGCGACCCCGCCTCTCGGCGACTGCTAGCATTGCTAGCAATCATCGAGGGAGGCGCCGTGGCGACCGTGACCGTGCGGAACCTGGACGACGAGGTGCAGCGACGCCTCAAGGAGCGCGCAGCCCGCCACCACCGGTCCATGGAGGCCGAGGCGCGCGCGATCCTCAGCGCGGCGGTCCTCGACACCGGCCTGACCCGGTCCTGGCTCGACGCCGCGCGCGACCTGCGCGGAGACGACCTGACGCTCCCGACGCGGTCGGCCCCGCGCGAGGTCGATCTGGGGTGATCGTCCTCGACACGAACGTGCTGTCCGAGCCGCTGCGCGCGGAGCCCGACCCTGGTGTGCTCGGGTGGCTCGACGACGTGGACGGGTCCGCCGCGGTGACCGCGGTCAGCGTCGCCGAGCTCCTCACCGGGGCTCAGCACCTGCCCGCCGGGCGCCGGCGCGACGGCCTCGTCCGGGCGATCGAGGCCATGGCGGAGTCGTTCCGGGACTCCGTGCTGCCGTTCGACGTCGACGCCGCCCGCCGGTACGCCGGCTTCCAGGCGGCCAGGCGCGCCGCCGGCCGCCCCCTGAGCGTCGAGGACGGCATGATCGCCGCCATCTGCGCGAGCCGGGGCGCGACGCTCGCGACGCGGAACACCCGTGACTTCGCCGGGCTCGGCCTCCCGCTGGTGGACCCGTGGGAGGCCGGCCGCCCCTGAGCCACGCCGTCGGTTGCGGCGCGGGCGACGCGGCGACGACGATCGCGGCATGTGGACCGACCGCGCCGCCGTGCTGGACGACGTCTCCGCCGGCGACTGGGTCCGCCCGCGGCTCGGCCGCTGGACCACGGTCACCGGGCTGCTCCCGGGCGGGTTCGAGGCGTACGCGCGGGTGCTGCACCCGGTCGTCGGGGCGCTCCCCGACGCGCCGGACGACGCGCCGTGGGCGCCGCTGCGGTGGGCCGACGTCGCCGCGGTCACCGGGCGCACCCTGCACCCGCTGGTCCAGTGGCACCGCCTCGTGGGGGGCGACGACGCGGATCCGTCGGACCCCGACACCGCGCTCTGGCCGCACGGCCGACCGGCGGAGGGTCACCTCGCCCTCCCCCAGCTCACCGCGCTCTGCCGCGCGCTGGCCCCGCACACCGCGACCGCCGACCGGTGCCTGATGGCGGTGTGGGAGGGCTGGGGCGTCCTCAACGGCGGCTCCGTGCGGATGACCGTCGTCGACGGGCGCGTGGCCCGCACCGAGCCCGTGCCGCGCGCGTTCACCGACGCCGAGTGGGACGCGCCGCGGTTCCGCCTGCCCGGCCGCGACTACCTGCTGGTCGCCGGGCCGCTCGACGCCGTGGTGGACGTGGCCCGCGGGCCCGGCGACGGCGACGGCCAGTCGCCCGCGCTGACCTGGCCGCAGGACCGCGCCTGGTGCGTCGGGACGGAGGTCGACCACGACTCGACCCTCGTCGGCGGCACCCGGGAGGCGGTCGCGGCCGTGCTGGCCGAGCCGGCGCTGGAGGCGTTCCCCGTCGGGCCGGACGACCCGCTCGGGTTCGACGGGGACACCGTGAACGCGCCGTCCGACGCGCCGGGCGCCGGTCGGTCCTGACGCCGGGCGGGCACGGTCAGACGTCGAGCACCCGGAGCCGCACCCGCACCGGCCCGCCGGTGGTCAGGCCCTCCGCGTCGCGCACGGCCCGCTTCACCGGCAGCGAGTACGCCCGGTGCTTCCCGTCCGGGAAGATCGACGTCCGCCACGTGGTGCCGCCCACCGTCACCTCGACCCGCAGCGACCCGAACCCGCGCGCGAACGCGCCGGCCCGCTCGAGGATCTCGTCGGAGGCGTCCTCGGGCACGCTGACGAACGTCCACCGCTCGGTGCGGCGGGCGTCCCACTCCCACAGCGGCGCCTCGAAGTCGAAGGTCATGCCCCGATGGTGCCCGACGGCGCCGACACGCACCCTCAGCGGCGCCGCAGCGCCAGCCAGCCCGCCCCGGCCAGCACGAGCACGCCCACCACGACGCACGCGATCCCCGCGGCCGACGACCCCGCGCCCGGCCGGTAGACCTGCTCGCTGAGCTGCGCGTACGCGAACCAGCCGCTCGGCCGGCGGGTCAGCAGCCAGGCACCGACCCCCGCGAGGACGGCACCGACGACCGCGACGACGAGGGCGGATGCGCGGCGGCGGGGAGCGGGCACGGGACCGAGCATGCCGTGCCGCGGCCCGTCAGGTGGCGACGACGAGCCGGAGCGTCACCGTGTCGCCGACCTCGACGTCCTCGGCCCGGCGCACGGCGGCCTTGATCGGGACCAGGTAGCCGCCGTCGCGCGGGAACAGCGACGTCGTCCACTGCGTCCGCCCGAGCGTCACCGCGACCGGGATCACGCCCCAGCCGTAGGACACGAGCGCCGACGCGGCGTGCAGCGCGGCGGCCTCCTGCTCGCCCACGGGCACGAAGTGGAACGGCGCCGGCCCGCGCCAGTACACGACCTCACCGGTGAACCGCAGGTCCATCCGGCGAGCGTACCCAGGCGGCGGGGAGCCGGCCCGCCCGGGCCCTTGCCCCCGCCGCTCCCCCGGCGCGACCCTGGTTCCGCCGACGTCGCCCAGGAGCCCCCCATGTCCGTCAGCACCGCGCTCGCCGACCTCCGCGCCCGCCTCCGCGGCCGGGTGGTCACGCCCGAGGACCCCGACTACGACGCCCTGCGCGCCGTCGTGCCGGGCGGCGTGGACCCGCGCCCGGCGGTCGTCGTGCGACCGCTGGACGACGCCGACGTCGCCGCCGCCGTGACCGTGGCCCGGGAGTCCGGGCTGCCGCTCGCCGTGCGCAGCGGCGGCCACAGCAACGCCGCGCACGGGTCGGTGGACGGCGGGATCGTCGTCGACGTGCGCGACCTCACGGAGCTCGCCGTCGACGTCGAGCGGCGGACCGCCTGGGTCGGGGCGGGCCTGACCGCGGGTGCCGTGACGGCGGCCACGGCGGCGCACGGGCTCGCGGTCGGGTTCGGGGACACCGGGTCGGTCGGCGTCTCCGGCATCACGCTGGGCGGCGGCGTCGGCTACCTCTCGCGGGCGCACGGGCTGACGGTCGACAACCTGCTGGCCGCGGACGTCGTGCTCGCCGACGGGCGGGTGGTGCGCGCGGACGCCGAGCAGCACCCGGACCTGTTCTGGGCGCTGCGGGGCGGCGGCGGGAACGTCGGCGTCGTGACGCGGCTGCAGCTGCGGCTGCACCCGCTGGACGGCGTGGTCGGCGGGATGCTCGTGCTGCCGGCCACGCCCGCCGCGGTCGCCGGGTTCGTCACCGCGACCCAGGCCGCCCCGGACGAGCTGTCCGCGATCGTCAACGTCATGCCCTGCCCGCCGCTGCCGTTCGTGCCCGCCGAGCACCACGGGTCGCTCGTCCTCATGGCGCTGGTCTGCTGGTCGGGTCCGGCCGAGGCGGCCGACGCGGCGCTGGCGCCGCTGCGCGCGTTCGGCGAGCCGCTGGCGGACCTGGTGCGCCCGGTCCCCTACCCCGAGCTGTTCCCGCCCGCCGACCCGGAGTACCACCCGCGGGCCGTCGCCCTGACGCTGCTGACCGACCACGTCGACCTGCCGCTGGCCGAGCGCCTGGTGGAGCGGCTGTCCGCGGTCGACGGGATGCGGGTGGTGCAGCTCCGCGCGCTCGGCGGGGCGATCGCGCGGGTGGACCCGCAGGCCACGGCGTACGCGCACCGGTCGGCCCGGCTCATGGGCAACGTCGCCGCGTTCGTGGACGGACCGGACGACCGCGAGCGCCGCGCGGCGTGGGTCGCGCAGACCGCCGCCCTGCTGGACCAGGGGAACCCGGGCGCCTACGTGAACTTCCTCGCGGACGAGGGGCCGGAGCGGGTCCGCGCGGCCTACCCGGGTGCCACCTGGGACCGGCTGGCCGCGGTGAAGGCGGTGTACGACCCGGGCAACCTGTTCCGCCGGAACCAGAACGTCCCGCCCGCCGGGTGACGGCGGGCGGGACGTCCCGGTGGGTCAGGCTGCGGCGAGGACGCGCTGCTCCTGCCGCTCGACGGCGGCCTGCTCCTCGGCGACGACCTTCCGGTACGCGGGCAGCTCCGGGTAGAGCTCGGTGCCGGTCAGCGGGTTGCGGCGCGTGGTCACGATCCGGTGCAGCTGGTAGACGGCGAGCGCCACGTTCGACGCGAGCGAGATCGCGCTGACGGTGAACAGCGCGGCCGGGTCGTGCGAGGACTCCACCGCGAACACCGACGACGACACGAACGTCGGGAACGCCATCGTGAACATCATCCACAGCGCCAGGGTGTGCGCCCGGTGCTGCAGCCACGCCCCGCGCTTGAACACGAACGCCGGGATGGTGCAGGAGATCAGCAGGGCCGCACCCGCGTAGAACGCGTGGTCGCCGACGCAGTTGTAGACGTAGGCGAAGTTCCACAGGTCGTAGGGGATGATCCAGAACCACAGCATGTCCGGCCAGATCATGTCGCGGCTCGGCGAGCGGCTGATCATGATCCCGGCCCAGCCGCAGATCGTCACGAGGTTGAGGATGCCGGCGACGCCGTTCATGACGTTCCACGGGCCGGGGACCATGTAGACGCCGTCGACGACGCCCTCGGACATCCCGGCGACCTGGAAGTCGCGCAGCACGGCCTCGGCGATGTTGATGGCGAGGATCGCCGCCGGGAACGCGAGCGCCCAGCGCTTCGCGGCCAGCCTCGGGTGGTACCGCAGGGCCATGAATCCGAGGCACCCGGCGAGCGCCGAGTACACCTTGACCCAGTGGAACCACGTGCCGGTGGAGGAGCCCGCCCCGGCGGTGTGGGGCCAGACGAAGATCGTCAGCACCACCGGCAGCGCCACGAAGAACGCCAGGCCGGCGGCGCGCCAGCGGCGGGTGACCTCGTTGAGCCCGATGAGCGCGGCGAGCACGACGCACCACATCAGGGCCGAGTACCAGGGGATCTGGTCGAACAGGAACACGGTGCCTCCTTGCGAGCGGTGCCGTCGCGTCCAGCGGCGGCGCGGGGTGTGCGCCCGGTCAGGGCGCCGGTCGTCGTCCGACCAGGTCGAGCCGCAGGGTCTGCCGGACGAGCGAGGCCAGGACGGCGTCGGGGATGTCCGGCTCGGTGCGGACCAGGCCGACGAGCCCGTGCACCAGCACGACGAACGTCGCGCGGACGTGCTCGATGGCCAGCCCGTGCCGGGCGGAGTACGCCTCGACGGTGGTGACCTGGAGCGTGTCGACGACCGCCGCGACGGCCCGGTCGACGAAGCGCTGGTACAGCGCCGCGTTCTCCGGGCGGTGCAGGTCGGCCCGCACCGGGTCGTCCGAGGCGGTCTGGGCGCGGAACAGCGCCACGACGTCGCGCAGCGCGCCCTCGACGTCCCCGACGGTGCGGTGCGCGTCCCAGGCCCGCACGGACTCCGCGAACGCCTCGACCCGGCGCTCGAGGACGGCGTCCAGCAGGTCCTCGGTGGTCGGGAAGTAGTGGTACACGAGCCCGCGCGTCACGCCGGCGGCCCGGGCGACGTCGCTGACGGTGGTGCGGCTGAGCCCGCGCTCGGCGTACGCACGCTCCGCGGCGTCGAGCAGCGCGGCCCGCCGCTCCTCGGGGTCGAGGACGGTGCGCCGGGTGCTCTCGCCGCTGGTCATGGCACCACGGTAGGACTCATTGACACATCGTCAATGGGACGATCGTCCCGTCGTGCGCACCCCTCCCCTTCCCCGTTCCGGAGGGCGGTGCCACGATGCTGCGATGCGCGTGCAGCGGCTCATCCACGTGTTCGACGCCCCCGACCTCGCCGCCGAGAGCGGCTTCTGGGCGGCCCTGCTCGACGGCACCGTCGAGGCCGAGGACGACTGGCACAGCGTCGTCGTCGACGGCGAGTGGCGCATGGGCTTCCAGCTCGCCCCGGACCACGTGCCGCCGGTCTGGCCCGGCGGGCCGCAGCAGCAGCAGATCCACCTCGACGTCTGGGTCGACGACCTCGCCGAGGCGCACGAGCGCGCCATGGGGCTCGGGGCGCGGCTGCTCCAGGCGGCGCCCGACCCCACCACGACCGGCGAGGTGTTCCAGGTCTACGCCGACCCCGCCGGACACCCGTTCTGCCTGTGCCGGGGGCCGCTGCCCGCGTCGGAGGCGGCCGGCTCCTGACCGCGCGCGGCCCGCCTCAGGGCAGCGTCGCCGCCGGTGTCGCCGGCGGCACCAACCGGCCCCGCGCCAGCAGCGCCACGGTCCCCGCCGCGAGCGCCAGCAGCAGCGCCGTCCCGACGGCCGCCACCACCACGGCCACGACCCGCACGGCGGTGTCCACCTCGGCGTGCGCGATACGCAGGCCGGTGTTCGCCATCGCCGCGAGCCCGAACGAGAACGCCCACAGCCCCGCCGTGAACCCGCCCGCGAGCAGCCATCGCCACAGCCGCAGCAGGAGCAGGAGCTGCAGCACCCCGTACCCGAACAGCACCAGCGCCACCGGGTCGACGTCGCCGCCGTCCACCACCAGGTACGCGTAGCAGGCGACGAAGGCCGGGGCGAGCTGCACCCCGATCACGCCGCGCGCCCGCGGCGCCACCTCGGGCCCGGTCCGCAGCCGGTGCGTGATCAGCGGCTCCAGCGTCAGCCACGACACCACCCCCGCGCCCAGGAACAGGTACCCGAGCTGCGCCTGGCCGACGGTCGCGACGCCGATCGCGCTGATGAAGTTCGCCGCCACGAGCGGCAGGTAGAACCCCGGCGTCGTCGCCTCGAGCGGCTGCGTGCCGGACCACAGCGGCGCGCACCGCACCGCCGCGAACACCAGCTGCCCCGCCACGCCCAGCCACAGCAGCACCGCCGCGACCACCGGCACGTACGGGTGCAGCCCGACGGACACGAGGATCCCGCCCGCCGGCACCAGGCTCAGGAACGAGAACAGCCCCGGGTCGCGCCACTCCCGCACGACGCCGTCCCACGCCGTCACGCACCGGTACACCAGCACCGCCGCGAGCACGCACCACACCGCGCACCCGATCAGCACGACCGACTCCCCCACCCAGCGCGGCACCAGCCCGATCGTCGCGCCGTACCGCCACGCGCTGCCGAGGCCCACCAGGCCGAGGACCATGCCGAAGAAGCTCGCGGGGACGCGCTGGAGCGTGCGCACGGGCAGGACCCTCCGAGGTGCCGGGGACGGGACACCGCTGACGGTAGACCCGCCGCGACCCCGGACGTCCACTGCGCGGCGGACGTCCGGTCGATGAGGGACCGCATCGTGAGCGCGCCGCCCCGGCACGCACGCAGACCGCACTCAGCGGGCCGCGAAGCGCTCCCACCGCCACGCCAGCAGGTCGCGCGACGGCGCGTCCACCGGCCGTCGCGGCAGGGTGAGGCGCTGGCCATGCATCGCCTGGAGACCGTGCCGGAGCATCGGTCCGTCGACCTCGTCCAGCAGCTCGCGGTCGAGCTGGACGACGTAGTCGGGCGTGATCCCGAGCAGGTCCTGGTCGTACGCAGCGTGGTGGATCTTGCACAGCGCGAGCCCGTTCGGCGTCGTCGGGAGCCCGTTCTCCTCCCCGTCCGGCACGATGTGCGCGGCGTCCAGCAGCGATCCGTGCGCGAGCCTGCACATCGCGCACCGCGTCTCGTAGGCCAGGAGCACCCGGGTCCGGAACGCCGGCTGGTGCAGGCGCTGCCTCGCGAGCCGCACGGCGTACGCCCGCTGGGCGACAGTGAGCTCCCGCAGGTCGCCCATGAACCGGAACGCCTCGTCGAGCGCGACGAGGAACGTCCGCTCCTCGGGATAGTCGTCGACGACGTACACCGGGGCGATCGGCGTGTAGTAGTTCGCGACCTCCTTGCGGAACAGGATGAGCGGCATACCCGTGACCAGCGCGTTGCGCAGCTTGGCGTTGTCCCCGCCGAATGGGTCGCCCTTCCGGTACGCGTAGTGCAGCAGCCCGTCGCTGCTCTCGACGTCGTCGTACGGCCCGTTCGCCGTCGAGACGATCGACAGCGTCGAGCCGAAGTCCGCGGGGTTCCGGATACCGCGCGAGTAGTCGATGATCGGCAGCCGGCGTCCGCCCGTGCGGTAGCCGAGCAGCTGCTCGCGGTGGAGGAACCCGCCGTTCGCCTCGGCCCGCTCGCGCACCCAGGTGATGATCTGCTCGCGCAGGGCGCTCTCGGCGGCGGTGTCCACGCCCGCAGCTGACCAGATCGTCCGTGACCAGCGCAAGCACCGCGGTCCGTACGCGGCAGGGTCGCGTCAGCGCCCGGCCCGGCACGGCGACCGCGCCCGGCTCCCGACAGCCCTGGCACACTCCGTGCCGTGATCGACTCCGTCGTCCCCGACGCCTTCCGCGACGTCCTCGCCGACCGCCCGTGGCTGCTCGTCCTCGCGGCCGGCGGGGTCGTCCTGCTGCTCCGCCTGATCGGCCGGGCCGGCGCCCCGGTCGCCCGCCCGGGCGAGGTGTGGTTCGCGATGGTTCCCTACCGGGACGGCACGGGCGCGAAGGACCGGCCGGTCGTCGTCCTGGCGCGGCGCGGACGGTGGGTGACGGTCGCGCGGCTGACCTCCCAGGACCAGTCCGCGCGGCCCACGGACTACGCGCGCGTGCCGCACCCCCTGCCGGGGCTGACCCGGGGCAGCTGGGTGGACCTGCGGCCGATGCGCATCCGGCGCTCGGCGCTGCGTCGGCGCACGGGCGACGCAGGAGCGGCGTGGCTGGCGTGGTACGAGCGGGCGGGGCGGCGCTGAGCCCTGCTCGTCGAGGGGCACGGACTTCACCCGGAAGTCGGCCGCGACGCGCTCTCCGGGGTGGGACCGTGGATGCGGCCCCGCGACGGTGCGGCGGCCTCGCTCGGACACGCACCAGGGGGCACGTCATGGCTTCACGCTTCAACCCGCCGCCGAACTGGCCTCCCGCTCCTGCGGGATGGGCTCCCGGCCCCGGCTGGCGGCCTGACCCCGCATGGGGGCCGGCACCGGCGGGATGGCCGCTGTGGGTCGACGACAGCGACGCCGGCGCGGCAGAGCAGGCGCCCCGCGACGCGACGGCCCCGGAGCCGGCGGACCCGACGGTCGTCTTCCCTCGCCCCGACTCGTCGGGTCTCGCGCAGCCACCTGGTTCAGCCTCGGGCGACGAGCCCCGCAGGCCCTGGATCGCGCGCCACAAGGTGCTCGTCGGCGTCGGCGGCGTCGTCGTCCTCCTCATCGCCGTGGCGGGCATCGCCGGGGGCAGCGAACGCGAACCCACGGCTGCCGACGACACCACCTCGGGGCAGACCGTCGACGAGGCGGTGACCACCGAGGAGGTGGCCGACGAGGAGGAGTCCGAGGCCGACCGCCAGGCCGCCGAGGAGGCGGAGGCGGAGCAGAAGGCCCAGGAGGAGGCCGACGCCGCCGCGCAGGCGGAAGCGGACCGCGTCGCCGAGGAGAAGCGCGTGGCGGAGGAGGCGGCCGCGGCTGAGGCAGCCGCCGCGGAGGCCGCCCGCATCGGCAGCGTCGCGCAGCAGAACGCCTACCGCACCGCGACGGACTACCTGGACTACATGTCGTTCTCCCGCAGCGGCCTGATCGGGCAGCTGGAGTTCGAGGGGTACGTGACCGCCGACGCCGAGTTCGCCATCGCGCGACTGGAGGCGGAGGGCGGCGTCGACTGGAATGCGCAGGCAGCCGCCAAGGCTGCGGACTACCTCTCGTACACCGCGTTCTCGCGGCAGGGGCTCGTCGACCAGCTGCTCTTCGAGGGCTTCACCGCCGAACAGGCGGAGTACGGGGTGAGCACGACGGGGTTGTAGCCGGTCGCGTCGGGGCGCGAGGTCGTCAGACGGGCGCGAAGGGGCTCTCTCGCGCGGGCCGCAGGTCCGGGGCCCCCTCGACGAACGCCACGACCTCCGTACCGGCCGCGGAGACCCAGAGCTCGGCGAGCACCACGGTGGGCACCCTCCGCTTCCTCACCGCCTTCGCACGGAGGCGCCGCTGCTCGTCGGGCCCGATCAGGTGCCGGTACGCGCGCACCGACGCGAGGTGCTGCGCCGCTTCGGCGTCCGTCGAGCTCACGGACGGCCCGCAGCACCAGTGCACGACCCAGCGGCTGCCCTGGGAGATCCGACGGAGAGCCTCCGCGGGCTCGAGCACCTCGTGCTCACGGGTCCACGGAGCCTCATCGGCGGGCACGGTGTGGTCGGTCGCGGCCGAGTGCCTCTGCGTCACGCGGCCATCTTCTCGTGAGGCCGGCACCGCGCGAACCGCTCGGCGCAGGAACTGCGGCCCGGCGACGAGGCGCGACGAGGGCGCCGTCGAGACCTTCACCCCGGATCACCCGCCCGACGCCCCTGCGCCGCACCTAGCATGCGCGTCGTCGCCGCGCGGACGAGGTCCCGCAGCTCCTCCGGGCTCTCGATCCGCACCTCGCAGCCGAGCGAGGCGATCACCGCGGCGATCCAGTCGAGGCGTTCGGCGTGGATCTCCGCCCGACGGGAACCTGGTCAACGCCGTCGCTCCCGTCGAGGCCGCGGGCGGCACCCGTCCGCCGACCGGCCCGCGGGCGAAGCAGCCCCGCGCACGCCGGTCCGGTCCTCGCGCGCGACACCGCGCCGCGGTGGTGCGGTGCGGTGTCGCGCGCGGGGGCGCCCGTCTCCGTGGCTGCCGACCCGGGCGCCGGCTACGGCACGGGGACGGCCGCGGGGATCGGCGCGGTGTCCGTGCTGGCCCGCTCGAGCTGGGCGCCCTCGACGTCGACGTCCGGGAGGAGGCGGTCCAGCCAGCGCGGCAGCCACCACGCGTGCCTCCCCAGCACGTGCATCACCGCGGGGACGAGCAGCAGTCGCACGACGAAGGCGTCGACCAGCACCCCGAACGCGAGACCGAACCCGATGGTCTGGATCATCACCGAGTGGGAGAACACGAACCCGCCGAACACCGAAATCATGATGATCGCGGCGGCGGTGACCACGACCCGGCCGTGGTGCACGCCGTGCTGGACGGCGAGCCGGGCGGGCACACCGTGGGCGTGGGCCTCGCGCATCCCGGACACCAGGAACAGCTGGTAGTCCATGGCCAGCCCGAACAGGACGCCGACGAGCAGGATCGGCATGAAGCTCAGGACGGGTCCCGGGTTGTGGATGCCCAGCACGTCGCCGAACCACCCCCACTGGAAGATCGCCGTCACGCCGCCGAACGTCGCCAGGACCGACAGCAGGAACCCGATGGTCGCGGTGACCGGGACGAGGACCGAGCGGAACACGAGCACGAGGATCACCAGGGACAGACCGATCACGACCGCCAGGTAGAGCGGGAGGACGTCGGCCAGCTTCTGGCTGATGTCGATGTTGGCGCTGGCCGTGCCCGCGACACCGAAGGTCACGTCGGGCAGGGCGGGCGAGCCGTCCCGCAGGTCGTTCACGAGGGTCTCGGTCTCGACGGTGTTGGCACCGGACGCGGGGACGACCTGGAACGCCAGCATCTGCGAGTCCGTCGAGACCCCGGCCGGGGCGACGCCGCTGACGTCGTCGAAGCCGGCGATCGCCTCACCCACGCGGACCTGCGTGCCGACGAGGTCCTCGTCCGCCACCGGCGCGCCGAGGTCGGTCACCACCAGGAGCGGGCCGGCCGCCCCCGCACCGAACTCGTCCTGCACCAGCGTGTACGCCCGGTAGGCGGCCGAGTCGACCGGCTCCGAGCCGCCGTCCGGGAGCCCGAGGCGCATGTCCAGCGCCGGGACCGCCAGGAGCAGCATCGCGCCGAGCCCTGCGGCCAGGGTGGTGACGGCGCGGCGGGTGCTCATCGGCGCCGAGGGCAGCGACTTCCGCTTCGCCGCCCGCACGCCGCGTCGCTCCTTCGCGGGCGTGATCCTGCTGCCGAGCAGGCCGAGCAGGGC
This sequence comes from Cellulomonas olei, assembly GCF_039548315.1. Lineage (NCBI taxonomy): Bacteria > Bacillati > Actinomycetota > Actinomycetes > Micrococcales > Cellulomonadaceae > Cellulomonas > Cellulomonas olei. The sequence goes on along the minus strand of NZ_JBCLVN010000015.1, from coordinate 38,913 downwards.
CGGCGTGAGGGTCACGGCGACGGCGATCGCGATGAGGACGCAGACCGCGGCGACGGTGCCCATGAGGCCGAGGAACGACACCCCGGTGACGTTGAGGGCGAGCAGGGCGATGACGACCGTGATGCCGGCGAACACCACGGCGTTCCCGGAGGTCCCGTTCGCCCGCCCGATCGACTCGTGCAGGTCGAGCCCGTCGCGCAGCTGGTTGCGGTGCCGGTTCAGGATGAACAGGGAGTAGTCGATGCCCACGGCGAGACCGAGCATCAGGCCCAGCACGGGGATGACCGTGTTCATCTCGATGGCGTCCGACAGCGCGAGCGACCCCGCGAGGCCGGTGCCGATGCCGACGAGGGCGTTGACGAGCGGCAGCCCGGCGCCGACGAACGTGCCGAGCATGATGAAGAGCGTCACCGCGGCGACCAGCAGGCCGATGGCCTCGCCCGGGCCGAACAGCGACATCTGCGGGGGCTCGGCGGCGCTGCCGGCGCGCTCGACCAGCAGCCCGTCGGTCTCGTGGTCCTCGATCACGGCGGCGAGCGCGTCGAGCGTCCCGGCGTCGACGGGGTCGTCGTCGAACTGGACCGCCGCGATCGCGGCCACACCGCTGTCCGACACCGGGGTGATGTCGTCCGCCAGCGCGAGCAGGGCGGTCCCCTGCGCGAGGGCGGTCGCCTGCGCGTCGAGCTCGGCGCGGCCCTCGTCGAGCGCGGCCTGCTGCGCGTCGAGCTCGGCCGCGACGGCCGCCACCTGGCCCGCCGCCTCGGCCTGCGCACGCGCGGCGTCGAGCTGCGCCTGGCCGGCGTCCAGCTGCTCGCGCGCGTCCGCCAGCTCGACCTCGCCGTCGGAGAGCCGTCGGCTCTGCTGCTCGGCGGTCGCGGCGGACTCGAACGGGTCGACGACGCCCGCGACGCCGTCGACCGCCTCGACGTCGTCCAGGAGGTCGGCGACCGCGGCCTCGTCCCGCTCGTCGAGGGCGGAGCCGTCGGTCGAGGCGAACACGAGCTGGCCCGAGGCGCCGCCGGCACCGGGGAACCGCTCCTGGAGCTCGGCGGTCACCTGGGTGGTCGGGGTGTCGGAGATCTCGAAGGACGACACCAGCGAGCCGCCGAAGGCCAGGTAGGCGCCGACGGCGAGCAGCAGCGCGGTGAGCCAGGCGCCGACGACGAGGCGGGCGCGTCTGGCCGCCGTCAGCCCGAGTCGGTACAGGAACGTTGCCATGCGAAGCACCTCTTGGGGTCGGGGGCGGGTCGGACGGCCCGGCGTCGGGCGCACGGGGCTGGGCGCTCGGGTGAGCGCGGCCCGGGCAGGTGGTCGGGCGGCGCGGCCCTCCACCGCGCCACCCGCAGGACGAGTCTGCGAGGGCACCGGGCCGGGCGCGTCGTCCCCTGGCACTCACCTGCTACCGCACCCGCAGTAGACCCGTCGCGGCACGCGACGGATCGCCCGCCGCGTACTGCGCCCGCGGTAGCGCGGTACCGCAGCGGGCGGACGACGCGGGCCGCCGACGCAGCGCACGCTGGGCCGGCCCCGCCCCCGCCCGGAAGGTCCCCGCGTGCCCGCTCCCCCTCGGCCTCGTCGACGGGTGGAGCTCGTCGGGTTCCTGATCGCCTGCGCGCTGTCGGCGGTGTGGACCCGGTCCGTCCTCTCCGGGACCGGACGCAACCCGGTGGACTCCTGGTCGAGCCCGCCGGCGATGACACCGCGGTCCGCGGCGGGTCAGGTGGCGGAGGCGTTCGCCCTGCTCACGCACCCGTACGTGGTCCTCGCGATCACGCTCGCGCTCGCCGTCCGCTCCGCGCAGCACCGTCAGCGTCGGCTGGCGCTGGCGCTCGGGACCGCGGCGCTGAGCATCCCGGCGTGGGACATCCAGCGCGCCCTCGTCGACCGTCCCCGTCCGGACTCGCTGTTCGCCGACTCCCTGTCCGCGACCGGTGCGGCCTACCCCTCCGGCCACGTGCTCGCCGCGACCGTCCTGACCTGGGTGGTCGTCACGCTCGCCAACGCCCACCGTCGCTCCCGCGCGTCACGGTGGCGGCGCAGCGTCCTCGGCGGCCTGCTCGTCGCGCTCGTCGCCGCGGACCAGTGGGCCATGGGGACGCAGCGGTGGTCGGACATCGTCGCGGGCCTGCTCCTCGGCGCCACCGTCGCAACCGCCGCGCTGTGGATCAGCGGCGTCGACGCGATCACGCGCTCCTGGCGGCTGCGCACCCTGCCCCCGGCGGTCGGCCGGCGCGCCGCGGTGATCTGCAACCCGACCAAGGTCCCCGACCTCGACGGGTTCCGGCGCCGCGTGGCGTACGCCATGGCCCGGGACGGCTGGCAGCCGCCCCTGTGGCTGGAGACCCGCCTCGACGACCCGGGGCTCGAGACGGCACGGGACGCCCTGACCACGGGCGTCGACTGCGTCCTGGCCGTCGGCGGGGACGGCACGGTCCGGGCGGTCTGCGCGCACCTGGCCGGCAGCGGCGTCCCGGTGGCGCTGGTCCCCGCCGGCACGGGCAACCTGCTGGCGCGGAACCTGCGGATCCCCCTGGACGAGGACGACGCCCTCGACGTCGCCCTGCGAGGCGAGGTGCGCGCGGTCGACGTGGTCCGGTGGACCGTCGACGGCGCCACCACCCCGTTCGTCGTCATGGCGGGCGTCGGCCTCGACGCCCGGATCATGCGCAGCGCGAACCCCGTCCTGAAGCGGGTCGCCAAGGCGGGCGCGTACGTCGTCGCGGGCGTCCAGCAGGTGCGGATGCCGTCCTTCCACGCCCGGGTGACCGTGGACGGGCGCCCCGTCCACGACGGTGACGCGGTGCTGACCCTGGTGGGGAACGTGGGCCGGCTCCAGGGCGGCGTGCCGCTGCTGCCCGCCGCCGACCCGGGCGACGGGCAGCTGCACGTGCTGATCGCCTCGGGAGGCGGCGTCCGCGGCCTCGCCCGCTTGCTCGCCGGCCTCACCCGGCGCGGCACCACCGCCCCGCTCCGGCGGCTGCAGGGCCGGCGCGTGGAGATCGTCACCGACCGGCCTGTCGCCTACCAGCTCGACGGCGACACCGCGGGCGAGGCCTCGGCGTTCACCGCCGAGGTCGAGGCCGGGGCGCTGCTCGTCGTCGTGCCGCGGTGACGGGTCGCTGGCTCATCACCACGCACAGGACGCTCGGGGGTCGTCCACCCCGGCCTGCCCGTTGCCCGCCTGCGCAACAGCAGCTCAACCGCTCGACTCCGGCGCAGCCGCGGGCGGCAACCCCGCGAACCAGCCCGGACTGACAGCCACGCTGTCCCCGGCCGCGCGGCCGCGCGACGCGATCCGCAGTGGCCACGAGGCAAGATGATCGACGTCAATCAGGTGGAGGGCCATCACGCACAGCGTGATCGACGTGACTCTGTGTCAGAACCCGACCGCCCAAAGAAGATGACGACCGCGGCCGCCCCCCACGTAGCCCGAATGCCACTCCAGCCGAGTTCAGCTGACACGATCGAGCGCTCACGAAGCGAGCCCGACGGACAACGCGCCAGTACGATGCGCAAGTGAGTGACGTCGAATCTGGCATCGCGTGGCTCTTGCTCATGGTCGGCGCTCTCGCACTCCTTCGCGAGATCATCGCCAAGGCGGTGGGTGCGGCGGCGGTGCGCCTGAGATTGAAGGGAAGCAGAGCACCAGATGCTCTACGAGCCAATTCAGGGCGGTTCATCAGCCTCCCGGCCCTGGCCCTTACGGTTCTCATTTCGGAGCACCCCGACTGGAAGGCGTGGGCGTATGTCGTCGCCGAGCCGGCGGGCCCCACGACACTACTGGCTGCATCTACAGCCCTGCTAGCCCTTCTTCTCTTCGCAGCAAATCAACTCAACTCGCTACACAGAGACGCCGACCGGACCGACGCATATCTAGGGGAGAACAGGCGCACATTTCAGGCAAGCAATTCGTGGGCAATAAGCCTCTTCGGCGGAACTGAGTTCTACCTTGCGGTCATTGCACTATTCTTCATCCCAGTACTCCTCCCGACGCTCCCTGTCGAGGTCGCCCTGCCACGACTCGGCGCCCTCTCGGACGTCTCACTAGCGCCGCAGACGCTGGCGCTCGGGCTCTGGTGCGCCTGCTTCTTGTCCGTCGGAACGGCCCTGATATTCAACGCACTCGAGACCCTTCGCGCCGCCGCATGGGGCATTCGAGCACCACATATGGTGGACACACAGATCGAGAGGGGTATCGAACGAGAGAGCCGCAGCTCATACGCGATCTTGCACGCTCCTTCGTCGCGTCGCCTTCACCTGGAAACGGAGTCATGGGTGGACCGGCACGTCCGCACCGCAGGCTCTCTTCCAGCCCAGGAGCAACCCCTCTACCTTCAGCTGACCGTTGGGGCGCGGGCGATCGTCTCACGACGATCAGAGCTCGACAGACTTTTTCGAGTGGCCGACCGAACGATGCCGAAACTCGACGCAGATGCCGTGGGGTTCATCGGTCACGTCCGCAGACTGACAAACCATGTCAGACACACAATGGCACTTGCCGCAGTCGAACGGTGCCGCGATGTCATCGAGGGAAGATCGCGCAGCCTTCTCCGACACCTCGATTCTCCTGAACTCGTGAACGAAGCGAAGATCTGGATCGTCGGCAAGTGTCTACGCGACGCGACCGCGGTGGACGGACTCGTCGGACATCGCGCCAACACCCTGGAGCCTGAGTTCGGTGCGTACGACGGGTCCAGCGGCACTCGCACTTCCGAATCGATCTTCCTGCTGCGCGCCGACCGCGTGCACTCACTGCGCGGAAGATCCAGGTTCCACCTTGCCCGCGCCGAGAGAGAGATCCAGCTGGAGGGCGTCCCGTCTCTGGTATTCGAGACCATAGCTGAACTGCTAGCCACATCAGATTCGGACAGACGCGTTCACCTCCCAGAGTCGGTCATGAATGACATTTTCCGCGCCGCGGAGGGCATCGTTCATCACGCAACGCGTGATCGCGCGATGCGTCAGATCGCTGATGCGGCAATTAAGTCGCTTGTCGTCGACAGGCACCCCGGAAATCTCGCGAGCGACACGCTACTGAGGAGAGTCTCAGACCTGGGGCGCGACGAGCTCAAAGCAGCAGGTCTCCTCGCGGAGGCACGACCCTCTTTCGCTCGGACTCTGGAGCAGAGCGCGTATTCCGCTCTTCTGGCTTGCGATGTACAGGACTCAGAAGTAGTCGATCGCCTTCTCTCACTTACGCAAGGCTGGCATCACCACGCTGCCGCCCTCTACCACCTGCACTACGCTTGCCGTTACCACCGATCAATCCCGGCAGGAAGACTTGCTCCTTTTTACCGAGCGATCGTTCGCCAGTCACCCAGGGCCACGATCAGTCAACCCCCGACGGTCGACCGATGCGTCGACTCCCTTCGATCCTCAAGCATCAGTCACTTTGTCACGAGGGATGGCCTCTCTTGGCTTCTCACGTCGCTTCAAGAGCCTTTCACACTGGATCTCTGCGCGAAGTTCGTCGAGCGGACACAGAGCAACCAGATACGCGACTTCGGCGTTCGCGAGTTCCTTCTATGGCGATTGGTCACCGACAGGACCAGCGGGCTCCGCGACGAGAGACATGTCGCGTCATTCTCGGGCGCCGGCATCGCGTATATCCGGCGCTCACTGCCGGAGCTCCTGCAAGTGGTTTCCGACTGGCGTGCACTCGACAACACTGCGTCTTGGAATGCTCGCCACATCCTTAGCTCTCTAGGCGAGGCGAATTAGCAAAGTGGGGACAACGTCCGTCGTCTGCCATATGCTAGACGGCACGAGACTTTGCCCGCATCCGCGCGACAGCAATGCCGGCGGCCAGCTCACGGGGAGTTCGCGCCCGCATCCTGGCCGGGCGTCACGACGGCCCCGTCACCGGGAGACGCGTCGTGTTTGACACTGTGACGAACGTCGTTCTCGGCACGTCGGTTGCACGCGCTCCCGCAGTCGGACCAGTGACGACAAGTCGAGCGAGCCACTCGACGAGCTCGTGGTTAAGCCCCGCCGAGTGTTCGGGGCCCCTCACGGAACATCGAGCATCTGTCAACCGATGTAGGACGACGAGCGACCTGATGCGCTCAGGAGCGTCTCGTTCGCGTAAGCGCGCACCAGACTCCGCGCACAGGCACTGTCGATGGCACGCAGCGCGACGCCCGCGCCGAAGCCGACCCCTCGCGCCAACCACTCGTCCGAGACATCGCCATCCCGAGCACACGAAGAGCCCGCCATTGCCGGCGGGCTCTTCGTGCGCTTGCTCTCCGACACGCCGCTTGCTCGTGTGTCGGGTTCGAGCAAGAGCGTCGTGGTGGAGGTGGCGGGAATCGAACCCGCGTCCGATGACGTGGAACCAGGGCTTCTCCGGGCGCAGTCTGCAGCTGCTTTTCTCGGCCCCCGCGCTCACGCAGACAAGACGCGGACGGGCCCAGTCGCCTGAAAGTCCCCGCAGCCCCGACGACGAGGACTGCGAGCAGTGGCTCCCTAGATGACGCCAGGAACTGAGTCGGAAGCTAGCTCAGGCTGACGGACTTCGAGGCTCGCTCAGGCGGCGAGGGCGAAGTCGGTGCGCTTGGAATCGGCACCTATGGGTTTACACGGAGCGTTAGCGAGATAACCGTGTGTCCTCGGCCCGCTTCTCCTGGCTCGACGATCACCGTCGAAACCGATCACCCCCAAGTGGGTGCTGCTGTGGAGTTGTCAACCGCCCCGCCCGTTCGCCGGGTGACCCCGGGGACCGTGCGCGACGCGTCCAGCATACGTGTCCAACACCGCCCCCCGCACGGTCATTCCCGCCGGTCGGCGCCCCGGGAGCGGGCGCCTCGACCTCGACCTGCGCGCGCGGTCCGGAGGCGGGACGATACGCGGTGCGTGGCGCCGGTCCCCTGCCGGCGCCGCCCAGGGAGGACACCGTGACCGAGCAGACGCACGGGCGGCCGGGCTCGCACCGCCGCCCCGACGACGCGGACGCGCGCGACGAGGCACCCCGCCGGGACGACCACGCGCACGACCACGCGGAGCACGACCGCGCAGCGCACGACCACGCAGGGCCGGACGGCCGGGACGAGACCCCGGACGAGCGCATGGACCGGAACTGGAACGAGCTGCTGCAGGAGCTGCGCGTGGCCCAGACGGGCGTGCAGATCCTCACGGGGTTCCTGCTGACGGTTCCGTTCCAGCAGCGGTTCGCCGACCTGGACGCCTACCAGAAGGGCGTGTACCTGGTGCTGGTGGTGCTGGCGGTGGCGGCGACGGGCTTCATCGTGGCACCCGTGTCGCTGCACCGGGTGCTGTTCCGCCGGCACCTGAAGCGGGAGCTGGTCGAGTCGGCGGACCGGCTGGCGCAGGCCGGGCTGGCGCTGCTGGCCCTGGTGCTGGCGGGCTCGGCGCTGCTGCTGTTCGACGTGGTGGTGGACCGGGCGGCGGGCGCGTGGGCGGGCGGTGCCGTGCTGGTGGGCCTGGCGGTCGTGTGGCTGCTGGTCCCGGTCCACCTGGCCCGGGGGACGCCGCGCGAGTAGCGGCCGCGGGGGTCAGCCGTCGGCGACCAGCCGGGCGATGATGCGCGCGCCGGCCTCCGGGGACATGTGCGGCGAGCCGGTGAGCTTGCCCTCCAGGGTGACGACGTTGAGCACGCTGATGATGGCGAGCGTGAGGTCGCGGTCCTGCTGGGTGGGCTCGTCGGGGCCGGGGTCCTCGCCGGCGGCGCGGCGGCGTGCCTGCCGGATGCGGACGGCCTGGGCGGTGGCGGTCTCGAACGACCGCACGTGGAGCTCGACGAGCTCGCCGGCCTCCCCGGGGTTGCGCAGGCCGTAGCTGAGGAACTCCAGGGACAGCAGCAGGTTCGGGTCGTCCTGGGTGGCGCGGATCCAGCCGGCGAGCGCCTCGGTGTCGACGCGGTCGTCGGTGAGCCCGGGCATGTCGAGCGCCGGGTCGTCCATGGCGATGCCGAGCCGCTCGCGGGCCAGGGCGAGGAACAGCCCGCTCTTGGACCCGAAGTGCGCGTAGAGGGCGCCCTTGGTGTAGCCGGCCTCGGCGGCGATGTCCCCGACGGAGGCACCCTCGTAGCCCTGGGCGGCGATGACGCGGGAGGCGGCGTCCAGCAGGTCGGCGCGCGTGCGGTCGACCTTCTCGCGGCGGTTCTCGCGGGCGCGGTGGTCCCCGCCGCGGCGGGCGACGTTCTCGGACGCGTCGGCGAGCCCGCGGGACGCCTCGCGCAGGCCCGCCGCGAGCGCCTCGCTGACCTCGGGCACGACCGACTGCGCCTGCTTGCCGAGCAGCCGGGTGAGGGTCGCGGTCGCGTCGGCGAGGGCGCGCGTGGCGGCGCTGATCGAGTCGTCGACGCCCGGCGTGCGGTGGCCGGTCTCGTCGTACGGGTCCTGTCGTGCCATGCCGCCCATCGTACGCCTTCACGTACCGATCGGTATGTGTGACGCGTCATCGCAGATCAGAGAGACATACCGTCTGGTATCTGCCGACAGGTATCTGCTACCGTCCGGGATGTACCGATCGGTTTCCGAATGAGGAGGACGGGGATGGCGACGCAGGAGGTGCTGCGCGTCCGCGGGCTGCGCAAGCGCTACCGGGGACGCAACGGGGTGCAGGCGAACGACGGGATCGACCTCGACGTCGACGCCGGGCAGGTCGTCGGGCTCCTCGGGCACAACGGGGCCGGCAAGACGACGCTCGTCAACCAGGTCGTCGGGCTGGTCCGGCCCGACGCGGGGACGATCCTGCTCGACGGCGTCGACGCGGTGGCCCAGCCCGACGAGGCCCGCCGGCGCACGAGCATCCAGGCGCAGGCGAACGTGCCGATCACCGGCCTGACCCCGCGACGCGCGATCGAGCTGGTCGGGCGGATCCGCGGCGGTGAGCGCGCGGCCGTGCGGGACCGCGTCGCCGGGCTGCTCGACGCCCTCGACCTCGGGCCCTGGGCGGACACCCCCGCCGAGAAGGTGTCGGGCGGCATCGCGCGCCTGACGGCCTTCGCCATGACCGTCGTGACGCCGGGGCGCCTGGTGGTGCTCGACGAGCCGACCAACGACGTCGACCCCGTGCGCCGCCGGCTGCTCTGGCGGCAGATCCGCGCGCTCGCCGACGAGGGCCGCGGCGTGCTGCTGGTGACCCACAACGTCCGCGAGGCGGAGCGCGTCGTCGACCGGCTCGCCGTGCTGGACCGCGGCGTCGTGCTCGCGGACGACACCCCGGCCGGGCTGACCGCCCACCTGCAGGGCACGCTGACCGTCGAGGCGGACGTCTCCCCCGGCGCCGGCCTGACCTGGCACCCCGCGGTCCGGGCGGTGTCGAGCACCCGCGGCCGGGAGACCGGCACGGTGCGCGCCGACGACGCGGCGGAGGTCGTGCGCTGGGCGCAGGCCGAGGTCGCCGCGGGCCGGCTCGAGCGGTACGCGCTCACGCCCGCCTCGCTCGAGGACGTCTACGTCGACCTCGTGGGCCACGAGCGCTCCGAGGCGCTGGCGACGGCGGGTGAGGCCGCGTGACCGCCATCGGCCAGACCCTCATGCTCGCGCAGTGGCAGTTCCGGCGTCAGTCCGCGTACCTGCCGCTGATGGTCGTCGTCCAGGTGTTCATGGCCGTCGCGACCGTGATCGGCTACGGCCTGCTCGTGGGCGACCCCGACCCGGTCACCGCGCTCTACCTGGCGACCGGCGCGCCGACCGTCACCCTCATCACGATCGGCCTGGTCATCACCCCGCAGATGCTGAGCCAGTCCCGCACCGAGGGCAGCCTCGACTGGATGCGGACGCTGCCCGTCCCGCGGTCGGCGTTCCTGCTGAGCGACCTGCTGGTGTGGACGCTGCTCGCGCTGCCCGGCATGGTGCTCGGCGTCGTGGCGGGCGTGCTGCGGTTCGACGTCGACCTGAGCCTCGCGCCGTGGCTGGTGCCCGGCTCGCTGCTGGTGTCGCTGACCGCCGCCGCCGTCGGGTACGCGATGGCGTCGCTGCTGCCGCCCGCCGTCGCGGCGCTCGTGACGCAGGCGCTGGTGTTCATCGTGCTGCTGTTCTCCCCCGTGTCGTACCCGGCGGAGCGGATGCCCGGCTGGCTGCAGGGCGTGCACGAGTGGCTGCCGATCCAGCCGATGGCCGAGCTGGTGCGGGCCGGGCTGGTGAGCGACACGTTCCAGCTGCCGGGGCGGTCGCTCGTGGTGCTGGTCGTGTGGTGCGTGGCGTCCCTCGCGGGGGCGGTCGTCGCGCTGCGCCGGCGCGCCTGACCAGGTGCGACGTCTCGGGGCGCCGGTCGGGATCCCACCCGGCCGGCGCCCCGCCGGTCACGCCGTCGGCAGCGTGACGAACGCGGTGGTGGGCTCGTCACGCCGCGCGGGCTCGCGCTGCTGCGGCAGTGCGGGCGTCGCAGCGCCCGACCCGGCCGGCATCCGGTACCGGAACTGCCCCACGACGCCGCGCAGCCGCCCGGACAGCGCCGCGAGCTCGCCCGCCGCGCGCTCGGACTCCGCCGACCCGTCGCGCGTGACGGCCGCGGCCTGCGCGACGCCGGCGATGTTCTCCGCGATCTGCCCCGAGCCGCCCGCGGCCTCGGTGACGTTGCGCCCGATCTCCGCCGTCGTGGCGGTCTGCTCCTCGACGGCCGCGGCCACCGTGGTCTGCAGCTCGTGCACGGCGCCGACGACCCGGGAGATCTCCGCGACGGCCTCCACGGCCCGGGCCGCGTCGGCCTGGATGGCCTCGACGCGGCGCGCGATGTCCTCCGTCGCGCTGCCCGTCTCCTGCGCGAGGTCCTTGACCTCGCCGGCGACCACGGCGAAGCCCTTGCCCTCGTGCCCGGCCCGCGCGGCCTCGATGGTCGCGTTGAGCGCGAGCAGGTTCGTCTGCCCGGCGATCGCCGCGATCGACTTCACCACGTCGCCGATCTGCCGGCTCGACTCCCCGAGCCGCTCGATGACGTCCGTCGTCTCCGCGGCCGACCGCGCCGCCTGGTCGCTGATGCGGGCGGCCTCGCTCGTGGACCGGCTGATCTCCTGGATCGACGCGTCCATCTGCTGGGTGCCGGCGGCGACGGTCTGCGTGGTGCGGGACACCTGCTCGGCGGCCGCGGACACCACACCGGCCTGCGCCTCGGTCTGCTCGGCCTGCGCGGCGATCTGCTGGGCGGACCCGGACAGCTGCTCGGCGGCGGCCGCGAGCGTGACCGACGTGGTGTCAATGTCCCCCACGACCTCGCGCAGCGTGCCGATCGCGCGGTCGAGCGACCGCGCGGCGCGCCCCGGCTCGTCCCGCGTGTCCAACCCGGCCTCCACGGTCAGGTCACCCTCGGCGAGGGCGTCGCACGCGACCCGGACGCGCTCGACGGCCCGCAGGATGCCGCGCGCGGTGAGGAGGCCGAGGGTGAGCGCCAGCGCCAGGCCTGCGGCGAGCAGCACCACCACCAGGGTGCGGTTCGAGGAGTAGGCGGCGTGCGCCTCGGCCACGGACCGCTGGGCGGAGGCCTTCTGGTCGTCGACCATCGCGGCGAGCGCGTCCATCATCGTGGAGATCAACGGGGCCGCCTGCATGTCGCGCGCCTGCTGCCAGGCCGCCAGGTCGCCCCGCTCGGCGGCGGGCAGCAGCGTCCGGTCGCGGAGCTGCTGGTAGGACGCCAGGGCGTCGGCGAACGTCGCCGCGCCCTCCGCGAGGGACTCGTGCCCCGCCGCGGAGGCGTCCGCCACGACGGCGTCCAGGTCCTCGGCGATCGTCGCGTCCAGCGCCGCGATGTCGCGCACGAACGTCTGCCGGGAGGCGTCGTCGGCCGCGAGCGCGTGGCTCGTGACGTCCAGGCGCATCTCGAGCGTCGAGCGGCGCATCGCGACGACCCGCTCGAACCCGAGCAGGTCGTCGTCGTACACGGAGGCGGTGGCGGCGTCCGTGCGCGCGAGGGCCGCGAGCGCGGAGCCCCCGACGGCCCCGGCGACGACGACACCGACGAGCACGGACGCGACGACGCGGGTGCGGACGCCGAGGTCCCCGAACCGGCGGCGGCGCGGCCGCGGGCTCGGGGTGGTGCGGTCCGGTCGTGGACGGCGTGCGGGCACGGACATGGGTCCCCCTGGCTGGTCGGCGCGCCCCCCTGCGGCGCGCGGTGCCGCCCCGATCGGCCCGCGCGGGGCCCCCGCCATGGGACCTCGGTCCCCCCGACCTGCACGTTCGTGCAGCGGGACGCGCCGACGCCACCGCTCGTCCACCGCTCGACGGTGGCCCGGCGCCGCGACGACCAGCACCTCCCGACCCCGACCTCTGGCCGGTCCCGCCGACGCCGAGCAGGATGGGCGCCATGGACCTGCCCGTCATGCCCCCGGTCGCGCCGATGCTGGCCAAGGCGGTGCCCGAGATCCCCGATCTCGGGCACACCGAGCCCAAGTGGGACGGGTTCCGCACCATCGTGTTCCGGGACGGCGACGAGGTGGTGCTCGGCAGCCGCAACGAGAAGCCGATGACGCGCTACTTCCCCGAGCTGGTCGAGCAGCTCCGGGCGCACACCCCGGAGCGGTGCGTCCTGGACGGGGAGATCGTCGTGGTCGCGGGCGACCGGCTCGACTTCGACGCGCTGCAGCAGCGCATCCACCCCGCCGAGAGCCGGGTGCGGCTGCTGTCGACGCAGACGCCGGCGTCGTTCGTGGCGTTCGACGTGCTGGCGCTCGGCGACGACGACCTCATGCGCACGCCGCTGCGCGACCGCCGCGCGCGGCTGGTCGACACCCTCGCCGGCGCGTCGGCGCCCGTGCACGTCACGCCCGCGACCGCCGACCTCGCCGAGGCGCAGGACTGGTTCCGGCGGTTCGAGGGCGCCGGCCTCGACGGGGTGGTCGCCAAGCCGCTCGACGGGACCTACCAGCCGGACAGGCGCGCGATGTTCAAGGTGAAGCACGCCCGGACGGCCGACTGCGTGGTCGCGGGTTTCCGGTGGCACAAGTCCGGGCCGGTGCTCGGCTCGCTGCTGCTGGGGCTGTGGACCGACGACGGCCGGCTGCAGCACGTCGGGGTCGCCGCCTCGTTCCCGATGGCACGCCGCAAGGCCCTCGTCGAGGAGCTCGCCCCGCTGCGCGCCGACGACCTGTCAGGGCACCCGTGGGGCGACTGGGCGGACCAGTCCGCGCACGAGGGCAAGCGGATGCCGGGGGCCGTCAGCCGGTGGAGCGCCGGCAAGGACCTGTCGTTCGTCCCCCTGCGCCCGGAGCTCGTCGTCGAGGTCGCCTACGACCACATGGAGGGCGACCGGTTCCGGCACACTGCCCAGTTCCGGCGCTGGCGCCCCGACCGTGACCCGGCGACCTGCACCTACGCCCAGCTCGAGGAGCCTGTCGGGTTCCGGCTGTCGGAGATCCTCGCGCCGCCGTCCTGAGCCCCGCGGGCCCCGCCGCGCGCGGCGCCGACCGCGCTCGTAGGGTCGACCGGGTCCCGCCTCCTCCCGCGGAAGGACCCCCCGATGAGCCACACCGCACCGGCCCCGGACCGGGCACCCACCCCCGCCCGGCCCCACCACGTGGTCGTGATCGGCTCCGGGTTCGGCGGGCTGTTCGCGACCAAGGCCCTGGCCGACGCCCCCGTGCGCGTCACCGTCATCGACGGCACCGCGACCCACCTGTTCCAGCCGCTGCTCTACCAGGTGGCCACGGGCGTGCTGTCCGTCGGCGAGATCGCGCCGGCCGTGCGGGACGTGCTGCGCCGGCAGCGCAACGCCCGCGTGCTGCTGGGCGTGGTGACCGACATCGACGTGGAGCAGCGCGTCGTGGTGTCGTCCTCGCCGCTCGGGGAGACGCGCACCTCGTACGACAGCCTGGTCGTCGCGGCCGGCGCCGGGCAGTCGTACTTCGGCAACGACCGGTTCGCGGACCACGCGCCGGGCCTCAAGAGCATCGACGACGCCCTCGAGCTGCGCGGGCGCATCTTCGGGGCGTTCGAGCTGGCGGAGCTCGCCACCGACCCGGCGGACCGCGCCCGCCTGACGACCTTCGTGGTGGTCGGCGCCGGCCCGACCGGCGTGGAGATGGCCGGCCAGCTCGCCGAGCTCGCCCACCGCTCGCTGCGCGGCAACTTCCGGCACCTCGACCCCGCGCAGGCGCGCATCCTGCTGGTCGACCCGGTGCCGAAGGTGCTGCCCGGCTACCCGGAGAAGCTGCAGGACGCCGCCGCCCGCACGCTCGAGGGCCTGGGCGTCGAGCTGCTCATGAACCACAAGGTGGTCGACGTCGACGCGGACGCGGTCGAGGTGGAGGACCCCGACGGCCGGCGCACCCGCATCGCCGCCCAGACGAAGGTCTGGGCGGCGGGCGTCGCGGCGTCCCCGCTCGGCCGGCTGCTCGGCGAGCGGACGGGTGCCGAGGTCGACCGGGCCGGCCGCGTCGTCGTGGAGCCGAACGGCTCGCTGCCCGGGCACCCCGAGGTGTTCGTGGTCGGCGACATGGCGGCGCGCACGTCCGTGCCCGGGGTCGCCCCCGCGGCGATGCAGACCGGCCGGTACGCCGCGCAGGAGATCGTGCGCCGGCTGCGGGGCGAGCCCTCGGGCGGCCCCTTCGTGTACCGGGACAAGGGCAGCCTGGCGACGGTCTCGCGGTTCGAGGCGGTCGCGAGCATCGGCGCCGTGAAGGTGTCGGGGTTCCTCGCCTGGCTGCTGTGGCTCGGGGTGCACCTCGTGTACCTCGTGGGGTTCAAGAACCGCGTGACGACGCTGCTGCACTGGGCCGTGTCGTTCGTCGGGCGGGGCCGCTCGGAGCGCACCGCCACCTGGCAGCAGGTGGTCGGCCGCACGGTGCTGCGCTCGCGCGGCGCGCAGCACCCCACCCGGCGCGCGGACGACGTCGCGGGGAGCTGACCCCGGCGCGCTCGCGGCGCGGCGCCGCCCGGGTGACAGTGGAGGGCATGGCCGACCGCCTCGCCCGCAGCACCAGCCCGTACCTGCGCCAGCACGCCGGCAACCCCGTCGACTGGTGGGAGTGGGGCCCGGACGCCCTGGCCGAGGCCCGCCGCCGGGACGTCCCGCTGCTGGTGTCGATCGGCTACGCCTCCTGCCACTGGTGCCACGTCATGGCCCACGAGTCCTTCGAGGACCCGGAGGTCGCCGCCGTGATGAACCGCGGGTTCGTCAACGTCAAGGTGGACCGCGAGGAGCGTCCCGACCTCGACGCGGCGTACATGGCCGCCACCCAGGCGATGACCGGGCAGGGCGGCTGGCCGATGACGGTGTTCGCCACGCCGGACGGCGACCCGTTCTTCTGCGGCACGTACTTCCCGCCGGTGCCGGTCGCGGGGCGGCCGTCGTTCCGGCAGGTGCTCGACGCCCTGTCCCGGACCTGGCGGGAGCGGCGCGACGAGGTCCGGGCGGGGGCCGCGGAGCTGCTCGCGGCGGTGGGCGGCGCCGCGGGGCCGGCCGACGGCTCCCCGCCCCGCGACCCGGGCGACGCGGGCCGCCCCGGCGACCCCGCCGCCGACGCCGGCTCCCCCGCGCTCGACCTGACCGCCGTCGCCCGGGTCGGCGACCTGGCCCTGACGGCGCTCGCCGACGCGTACGACGCGGAGCACGGCGGGTTCGGCGGCGCCCCGAAGTTCCCGCCGTCGCCGCTGCTGGAGTGGCTGCTGCGCCGCGCGGCCCGGACGGGCGACGAGCGCGCCCTGACGATGGCCGGGGCCACCCTGACCGCGATGGCCCGCGGCGGCATGGCGGACCAGGTGGGCGGGGGCTTCGCGCGCTACTCCGTGGACGCCACGTGGACGGTGCCGCACTTCGAGAAGATGCTCGAGGACAACGCGATGCTGCTGCGGGTGTACGCGCACTGGTGGCGGCTGACGGGGTCGGACCTGGCGCGGCGCGTCGTCGAGGGCACCGCGGAGCACCTGCTGCGGGACCTGCGCACCCCGGAGGGCGGCTTCGCGTCGTCGCTCGACGCGGACACGGCCGGCGTCGAGGGCGCCACCTACGTGTGGACCCCGGCGGAGCTGACCGCGGTGCTCGGGCCGGAGGACGGGGCGTGGGCGGCGGACGTGCTCGGGGTGACGCCCGAGGGCACCTTCGAGGCCGGGGCGTCGGTGCTGACGCTGCGCGCCGGGCCGGACCCGCGCGAGGAGGTCCGGTTCGAGCGCGTGCGCCGGGCCCTGCTGCGGGCGCGTGCGGCCCGCCCGCAGCCGCACCGGGACGACAAGGTGGTGGCGGCGTGGAACGGCCTGGCGGTCGCGGCGCTCGCCGAGGCCGGCGCGGTGCTGGGGCGCCGGGAGTGGGTGGCCGCCGCGCAGGACGCCGCCGAGCTGCTCCACCGCGTGCACACCCTCCGGGGCGGCGACGGGCTGACCCGGCTGGCCCGCACGTCGCGCGACGGCGCGGTGGGGACGGCGCCGGGCGTCCTGGCGGACTACGCGGCGGTCGCCGAGGGCTGGCTCGTGCTGGGCGGTGTCACCGGTGACGGCCGCTGGACCATCCGCGGGTCGGCGCTGCTCGACACGGTGCTCGCCCGGTTCCGGGCACCCGGGCACGGGTTCCGGGCGACCGCCGACGACCAGACCGACCCGGTGGTCGGCCGCCTCACCGGGGGCCCCGACGTCGCGGACGGCCCGAGCCCGAACGCCGGCGCGGCCGCGGCGGGCGCGCTGCTGACCCGGGCCGCGCTGACCGGCTCGGCCACGGACCGTCAGGTGGCCGAGCTCGCGCTCGCCGACCCGCTGTCGATCGCGCACCGCCACCCGCGGGCCGTCGGGTGGGCGCTCGCCGTCGCGGAAGCCGTCCTGGACGGCCCCCGCGAGGTGGCGGTGGTGGGCCGGGCCGACGACCCGGGGCGGGTCGCGCTCGTCCGCACCGCCGTGCGGGCGACCGCACCGGGGCTGGTGCTCGCGCAGGGCGACCCGGACGAGGTCGCCGGCTCGGCGGACGCGGTGGGGCTGCTGCGGGACCGGCCGCTGGTCGGCGGACGCGCCGCGGCGTACGTGTGCCGCGGCTTCGTGTGCGACCGCCCGACCACCGACCCCGCGGAGCTGCGGGGGTCGCTGGGCTGACCCGCCTCAGCCGACCTCGACCCGCCGCACCCGGGTGCCGCCGGGCCCCCCGACGACGTGCAGGACCGCGCCTCCCGCCGGCAGGTGCACGGTCCAGATCCACGCGTCGTCGCCGTCCGCGACCGCCGGACCGGGCGCCGTGGCCGGGGCGGCTGCGGACGCCTCCCCCGGACCGGGCTCCGCGTCGAGCCGCAGGTCCGGCGTCGCCCCATGCCCGCGCACCCGCACGGTCACGGTGACCGGCTCGGGCACCCGGACGCGGTAGGCGACCCGGTCCCCGTCGGCGAGGCGCAGCGACAGCCGCCGCTCGACGTCCCCGGGTCGCCCGCCGACGAGGTCGAAGTCGGGCTCCCCACCGCCGTCGAGCTCGATCGGCGCGCCCTCGTCCCGGCGCAGCACGGGCTCGGCGGCAGGCGTCGCGAACGCGTGGTCCCCGGGGCGGAAGCCGTACGCGACGGCCGGCAGCGACAGCGGCGGCCGGCGCTGCAGGGCACGGACGACCTCCGGCCGCGGCGTGCACCGGGAGGGCGCCAGCGCCTCGAGCAGCGCCTGGAGGGTGGCCCAGGCGTCGTCGGCGCCCGGCCGCGGCGCCCGCCCCGAGGCGTACGCGAGCACCTCGTCCCAGCCGGCGGGCGGGTCGACGGACAGCGGCGACGTCAGCGTCCCGACCTTCTTCCACGTCCAGAAGCACCACGACACACCCAGGTCGTCGTACATGCCGAACGCGGTCGCCAGCCAGTCGGGGTTGTTCTCACCCCCCTCGCCCATGTACACGGGCAGCCCGAGCCCGGCCCCGGTCCGCAGGTACCCCTCGATGCCGGGGCGGTCGGGCGGCGACCAGTACTTGTGGAACTGCAGCATCGACTGCGGGTCCCACACCTGCGTGAAGATGTCCCAGTTGGTCGCCCAGTGGGTGCCCTCGTAGATGAGCACGTGCCGGGTGTCGACCTCGCGGATCGCCGTCGTGAGCTCCCGGTACAGCGCGACGAGCCGGTCGGGGTACCGGTGCTGCCACTCGTGCGGCAGCGGCTCGTTCAGCAGGTCGTACCCGGCGACCACGGGCTCGTCCGCGTAGTGCCGGGCGATCGCGGTCCACAGGGCGACGGTCCGCCGCCGGTGCTCGTCGTCCTCGAACAGGGCGGGGCGGCCGTGCTCGGAGTCGTCGATGTTGGTGCCGGTCTGGCCGCCCGGTGCACCGTGCAGGTCGAGGACGACCCACAGGCCGGCCTCCCGGCACCAGTCGACCAGCCGGTCCGGCAGCGCGAACGCGTCGGGGCGCACCGCGCCGTCGTCGTCCAGCAGGTAGCGGGCGTTCAGCGGGAGCCGCACGTGGTCGAACCCCGCAGCGGCGATCCACCGCACGTCCTCCTGCGTGACGAACTCGTCCCGGAACCGCTCCCAGAACCGGGCGGCCCGCCCGGGTCCGACGAGGTCGACGACGAGCGCCTCGATCTCGCGCGGCGACGCCGGCCCGCCGTCGGAGAACAGCCACATGTAGCCCTCGGGCAGGTGCCAGTTGCCGAGCCCGACGCCGCGGAGCAGCAGCCGTCGGCCGTCGCCGTCGACGAGGTGCCCGGCGTCGACGCGGACCACGTCCGTGAAGGTCGCCTGGCCGCGCGCGGCGGCCGGGTCCGCGGGCGGCCACGCACCGGGCAGGGGCGGGACGGGCGGGAGGGGCGGCGCGGGCGTGGCTCCGCCCGGGAGGGTGCGGGTCATGGGTGCTCCGGGGGTCGGGGTGGGCGCGCCGGCGGTCACTTGAGACCGGACATCGTGAAGCCCTGGACGATGTGCCGCTGGAAGATCGCGAAGACCACGAGGATCGGCACGACCATCACGGCAGCACCCGCCATCTGCAGCGAGGGGTTGGTGGCGACCTGCTGGTTGAGCAGCGCCAGGCCGACGGACAGCGTGTAGTTCGACTGCTCGCCGGCGACGACGAGCGGCCACAGGAAGCTGTTCCAGCCGGCGATGAACGTCAGCACGGCCTGCACGGCGAGGATCGGCCGCGACATGGGCAGCACCACGGACCGGAAGACCCGCAGCTCGCTCGCGCCGTCCAGCCGCGCCGCCTCGAGCACCTCGTCGGGGAGCGTCGACATGAACTGCCGGAACAGGAAGATGCCGAAGGCGGAGACCAGCGTGGGCAGCGCGATGCCGACGAGGGTGTTCGTCAGCCCGATGCGCGCCAGGATCAGGTACGTCGGGATCATGGTGACCTGGACCGGGATCATCATCGTGCTCAGCACGAGCGCGAACATCGCACCCCGGCCGCGGAACCGGAACTTGGCGAACGCGTACCCGGCCATCGCCATGAGCACGAGCCCGCCGAACCCGATCGCGACGACCACGAGCGTGTTCACCAGGTACCGCCCGAAGTCCAGCGTCTCGAACAGGTACCGCACGAACTCGAGCGTCGGCGCCCGCGGCAGCAGCCGGGGCGGGGTCGCGGTCGCCTCGCTGCGCGGCTTGAGCGCGCTGAGCAGCATCCACACGAACGGCAGGGACGTCGCGACCGCGCCGACGACCAGCAGGGCGTCGCCGAGCACGTGCCGTCGCCGCGGGCGGCGCGGGTGCGCAACGGCGCGCGGGTCAGTGCTCGTCATCGCCCCTCCTCAGTCGGAGCTGGAACCAGGTCACGGCCCCGATGACCGCGAACAGCACGAGCGACCCCGCCGACGCGAAGCCGAACTGGTTGTGCCGGAACCCCTGCTCGTACAGGTACAGCGAGATGGAGCGGGTGGCGCCGTTGGGTCCGCCCTGCGTGAGCACGTACGGCTCGTCGAAGAACTGCAGCCACGCGATGACGGTCGTGATGGTGACGAAGAAGATCGCGAACCGCAGGAGCGGGACCGTGATGCTCCAGGTGCGGCGGGCCTCGCCGGCGCCGTCGAGCTGGGCGGCCTCGTCGTACTCCGCCGGGATGGCCTGGAGGGCCGCGAGGAAGATGATGATGTTGAGCCCGCTGGCCCGCCAGACCGCGACGAGCCCGACGGAGAACCGCGCCCACGCCGGGTCGGAGAGCCAGGGCACCGGGCCGAGCCCGACGAGGCCCAGCAGGTGGTTGAACAGGCCGAACTGGCTGTTGAACAGGTATCCCCACACGAGCGCGACCGCGACGATCGCGGTGATGGCGGGCAGGAAGTAGAACGACCGCAGCACCCGGGCGAGCCGCCCGCCGCTGCGGTGCAGCAGCAGCGCGACGCCGAGCGACAGCACGACGATGACCGGCACGCCGACCACCGTGAGCAGGCCCGTCGTGGACATGGCCCGCCAGAAGTCGGGGTCGCCGAGCAGGCGCGTGTAGTTCTCGAGCCCGACGAACCGGACGGCGCCGGGGTCGGCGAGCCCCGCGATGTCCATGTCGGTGGCGCTGACCACGGCGGCGACGCCGATCGGCAGCACCGCGAACGTGAGCAGGACGAGCATCGCCGGGGCGACGAAGGTGTAGGGGACCCACCGGCCGTGGCGGCTCAGGGGCCGCGGGCGGGTGGCGCGCCCGGGGTCCGCCGCAGCGGCGGCCCGGGTGGGCAGCGTGGTGCTGGACATGGTGCTCCGCATCGAGGAGGGGGCGGGGCCGGCGCCGAGGGGGACGGCGCCGGCCCCGCCGGTCAGGACCGGGACTGGATGTCGGCGGCCTTCGCGCGGAAGGCCTCCAGGGTGGACTCCCGGTCGGCGCCGGTGGCGATCGCGGTGAGCGAGGTCATGAGCTCGTTCGCGACCAGGTCCCACGACGGCACCATGGGGACCGTCCGGGCGTCGTCGAGCTGCGCGACGTAGGTGGCGACCTCCGCGTCGCCCTCCCCGGCGAGCTGCTCGAGCGCCGCCGTCGCGGTCGGGAGCTCGTTCATCGCCTCGTACCAGGCGAGCTGCGTGTCGGGCTGCGCGAGGTAGTCGAGCAGCTCCACCGCCTCCTCCTGGTGCTCGCTCGTGCGCCAGACGCCGAGGTTCGACCCGGCGAACAGCGACGTCCCGGCCTCGTCGGCGGGCAGCGTCGTGACGGTCCACGAGCCGTCGAGCTCGGGCGCGGCGTCCCGGATCGCCTTCTCGAGGTAGGGGCCCGACACGACCATCGGCGTGGCGCCCGAGACGAAACCCTGCGTCTGGTCCCAGTCGGAGGCCGTGGGCGCCGAGCCGTCCGCGAAGAACGACAGCCAGTGGTCGACCGCGCGGTCGAACTCCGGCGAGTCGAAGTCCAGCGTGCCGTCGGCGGCGAGGATCTCCCCGCCGGCCTGCCAGGTGTACTGCGCGGGCATGGTGTTGTCCCACAGCGGCAGGTAGTAGCCGTACTGCCCGTCGCCGCGCGCGGCCAGGGTCGCGGCGACCTCCGCCATCTCCTCCCAGGTGGTGGGCGGCGCGTCGACGCCGGCCTCAGCGAGCACGTCGGTGCGCGTGAACAGCACGCGGGTGTCGGACACCCACGGCACGGACAGGCGGCGCCCCTCGGGGTCGAGGTTCGCGGGCGCCACCGCGTCGGGGAAGCCCGCCGGGTCGAGCGCCGGGTGGTCGGCCGCGAGGTCCGTGAGGTCGGCGAGCGCGCCAGCCGCCGCGAACGTCGGCAGCAGGGACAGGCCGACCTGGACGACGTCGGGGCCGCCGCCGGAGGCCACCGCGGTGGTCAGCTTGTCGTTGACGTTCTCCCAGGGGATCGCGTCCACCTGCAGCGCGATGCCGGTGTCGGCCGTGAAGTCCTCGGTCAGCTCGGTGAACGCCGGCCCGGCGTCCCCCATCACCCAGACCTTGAGCGTGGTGCTGCCCTCGGCGGCGTCCCCGCCGCCGGACGAGCAGGCGCCCGCGGTCAGGACGATCGCCGTGGCGGCGACGCCGGCCGTGATCGTCGTGGGTAGTCTCCTCATCGAGTCATCTCCTCCGTGCTGGTGGTGGTGCTCATTCCGGGCCCCGGGGGCTGGTCCTGGCCGACCTCCCCCGGGTCCCGGGCCTCAGGCGGCGCCCGAGACCGTCATGGGTCGCTCGATGAACGCCTGGAGCGGCAGCAGCGCTGCCCCCAGGGCCACCGAGTCGCCCTCGAACCGGCAGAGGTCGAGGGTGAACTGCCCGCCGGGGCGCGCGAGGCTGCTCGCGCCGATGCGGGCGACGAGGTCGGCCCGCCGCGTGGCCATGAGCCGCAGGCCGACCCAGCCGCCGACGACCACCCGCTCGGGGTTCGTCAGGTCGACGAGGTTGCCCAGGGCGATGCCGAGCACGTCGAGCGTCTCGTCCAGCACCCGGGAGGCGACGGGGTCGCCGGCGTCGGCGGCGTCCACGAGCGCGGACACGGCCCGCCAGCCCTCGCCGGTCTCGGTCGCCCCCGCCGCGCGCCAGCGCTCGAGCACCGCGTGCGCCCCGACGTACGCCTCGAGGCACCCGCGCGCGCCGCACCGGCACAGCGGCCCGTCCCCGACGGACATCCGGGTGTGGCCCCACTCCCACGCCGATCCGCGGGCGCCGCGCAGCAGGCGGCCGTCGCTGACGACGCCGAGGCCGACCCCGCGTCCGAGGAGGACGACGAGCGCGTGCCGGGCGCCCCGGGCGGCGCCGAACCAGAGCTCGGCCTCCGCGAGCGTCTTCGCGCCGTTGTCGGCGAGGACGGGGACTCCGGGGTCGCCGACCAGCTCCCGGACGGCCACCGGCGGCCAGCCGAGGCTCTGGGCGTGCAGCACCTGCCCGCCGCGGGCGTCGTCGTGCTCGACGATGCCGGGCAGCCCCAGGCCGATGCCGATGAGGGTGGCGTCCGGGCCGGGGTTGCGGTCGCGGAGCGCGGCGGTGCCCTCGCGCAGCATCGCGGCGATCTCGGCGGGGCCGGCCTCGCGGGTCGGTCCCTCGCGGAACTCCCGGTCGACGCGCGTCATGGTGAGGTCGAACAGCTCGATCGCGACGCCGCGCTCACCCACGTCGACGCCCACGAGGTGCCCGCCGGAGGCGCGCATCGCGATGCGGGCGATGGGCCGCCCGCCGTCGGACGGGACGGAGCCGACCTCCTCCACGACGCCCTCCGCGATGAGGTCGCCGACCACGTTGGTGACGGTGGCGGTGGAGAGCTCGCAGTCGGCGGCGAGGGCGGCGCGGGTGGTCTCGCGCGCCAGCACGATGCTTCGCAGCACGCGCGCGCGGTTGCGGCGCCGCAGGCTCCTCGACGTCGAGTCGGCCATGAACCCTCCTTAGTTCACGACTTAGCCTAAGTCGTGAACCCAGGAGGCGGTCAAGGGCGGGGAGGTCACGGATCGGTCACGGTCCGGCGGGGACGCGGCGGGCAGGGACCGTCCGGTCAGCGGTCGCGCTTCTCCCGCATCGCCCGCTGCGCCTCGAGGTTGTCCTGCCGCTCGCGCAGGGCCTGCCGCTTGTCCCACTCCTTCTTGCCGCGGGCCAGCGCGATCTCGACCTTCGCGCGCCCGTCCAGGAAGTACAGGGACAGCGGCACGATCGTCTGCCCCTTCTCGCGGGTCTTCGCCTCGAGCCGGTCGATCTCGTCGCGGTGCAGCAGCAGCTTCCGCTTGCGCCGCGGCGCGTGGTTGGTCCACGTGCCCTGGGAGTACTCGGGGATGTGGACGCCCTCGAGCCACGCCTCGCCGCCGTCGATCGAGCACCAGCCGTCCACCAGCGACGCCCGCCCGGCGCGCAGCGCCTTGACCTCGGTCCCGGTCAGCACGACGCCGGCCTCGAACACGTCCTCGATGAGGTAGTCGTGGCGGGCCTTGCGGTTGGACGCGACGAGCGACCGGCCGGTCTGCTTGGCCATGGGGGCGTCCTCCTTCGTGCGGGTGCGGGCGTGCGGCGGGGTGCCGCGGCGACGCAGCAGCCTATCGGCCGGCGCGCCGCACCCCCAGCGGATTCCGCTACAGGCCGAGCAGCGGCCGCGGGTTCACGGTGGCGCCGTTGACGTACACCTCGAAGTGCAGGTGGCACGCCGCCGACGTCCCCGTGTTGCCGGAGTACCCGAGCAGCTGCCCGCGGGACACCGCCTGGCCGGCCCCGACCACGAAGCTCGTCATGTGGTTGTACGAGGTCATGAGCGAGTTCCCGTCGACCAGCCCGTGGTCGACCATCACCTGGTTGCCGAACCCGTTGCGCCACTGGGCCCACTGCACGGTGCCCTCCTTGGCGGCGTAGATCGGCGTGCCGCACCAGGTGCGCAGGTCGATGCCGGCGTGCAGGCGGTAGTACCCGAGGATCGGGTGCAGCCGCATCCCGTACTCGCTGGTGACGTAGATCGGGCTGATCGAGGTGGGGTTGCCGAACAGCGCGCCGCTCACCGTGCCGCTGGGTGCCGGCGGCGGGGCGGCCCCCGCGGCGGCGGCCGCGGCGGCGGCGCGCTCGCGCTGCTGCGCGGCGACCTGCTCCAGCTTCTTGCGGATGGCCGCGGCCTCGGCGTCGATCTGGTCGACCTCGGCCTGCGCGTCCGCCTTCTGCCGCTCGACCTGGCGCTTCTTGGCGGTCTGCTCGGCGACCAGGCGCTCGACGTCGGCCTTGCGGTCGGCGGCCTCCTGCCGCGCCTCCTCGGCCTGGGCGACCTTCGCGTCCGCCTCGTCCTTGAGCTCCGCGATCCGGTCCCCCACCGCGGTGAGGCGGGCCTGGCTGTTCCGGTTGTCGGCGCTGATCGCGGCGAGCTCGTCGAGCACCTCGGACTGCGCGCGCTGCGCGGCGGTCGCCAGGCTGTACTGCTCGGTGAACTCCTCGACGGACTGCGCCTCCATCACGACGCTGAGGCCGGACAGCTCCGGGCCGCCCTGGTAGGCCTGCCGCGCGAGCTGCCCGATCTGGGACCGGATCTCGTCGGCCCGCGCCGAGTCCTGCTCGATGGTGGCCGAGATCGACGCCTGCTGGTCCTGCGCGTCCTGGAGCCGCGCGGCGATCAGCGCCGCCTCGCGCTCGTAGCCCGCGAGGGCCTCCTCGGCGGCGGACAGCGCCGCGCGCGCCGGGCCGAGCTGCTGCTGGACGGCGAGCAGCTCCTGGGCCGTCTTCGCCAGCTCCTCGCTCAGCCCCTCGAGCGCGGCCTCCGCGTCGGCGCGCTGCTGGTCGTTGGCCTGCTGCCGCTGCTCGAGCTGCGACTGCTGGTCGTCCAGGTCGTCGCCCGCGGCCGACCCCGCGGCGGTGACGCCGACGAGGACGGCGAGGACCGCGGCGAGCAGCCCCGCGAGGGGGCGCAGGCCCCGGGGGCGGTGCGGGCGGCTGCGGCGCATGTCAGACCTTCGTGTAGCGGCTGAGGGTGACGAGGGACGAGATGGCGGCGAGCACGACGGCGGCGACGACGAGGAACGGGGCGATCTGCCACACCTCGTTCGTCGTGACGTACGGGATCCAGGCCACCTGCCCGCCCAGCCAGTCGCTCACCAGGTAGCGCACGCCGGCCCACAGCCCGGCGACGGACAGCGCCGCGCCGATGGTCGCCGCGATCGCGCCCTCGAGCATGAACGGGAGCTGGATGAACAGGTTCGAGGCGCCGACCATGCGCATGATCCCGGTCTCCCGCCGGCGGCTCATGGCCGACAGGCGGATGGTCGTCGTGATGAGCAGCACCGCGGCGAGCAGCATCACGCCGGCCAGGCCGAGGGACAGCAGCGTGGCGCTGTTGAGCACCCGGAACAGCGAGTTGTAGAGCTCGCGCTGGTCCTGGACGTTCTCGACGCCCTGGCGTCCCTGGAGCACGTCGGCGACGACCTCGAACTTCTCCGGGTCGGTGAGCTTGATGCGCAGCGACTCGTTCATGTCGTCGACCGTCGTGATCTGGGCCCAGAACTGCCCGTCGAACTGGCGCTCGAACGTCTCGTACGCCTGCTCCTTGGACTCCTCGGAGATCTTCTCGATGTACGGCGCGACGTCGGGGGCCGCCAGGGCGTCGAGGATCGCCTGCTTCTGGTCGTCGGTGACCTCGCCGCCCGCGCACGTCGGCTCCGGGGACTCGCCCGCGGGGCACAGGTACACCGCGACCTCGACCTTGCCGTACCAGTCGTCCTTCATCTTGGTGATCTGCATCTGCAGCAGCGCCGCGGCACCCACGAACGACAGCGACACGAACGTCACGAGGACGACCGACACCGCCATCGACAGGTTGCGGCGCAGGCCGATGCCGATCTCGGAGAGGATGAACTGCAGTCGCACGTCTCCCCCTCCCTCAGCGGTCCGAGCCGTAGACGCCGCGCGACTGGTCGCGCACCATCTCGCCGCCGGACAGCTCGATGACGCGCTTGCGCATCTGGTCGACGATCTCGTCGTCGTGGGTGGCCATGACGACCGTGGTGCCCGTGCGGTTGATCCGGTCGAGCAGGCGCATGATCCCCAGGGAGGTCGTCGGGTCGAGGTTGCCGGTCGGCTCGTCCGCCAGCAGGATCGACGGCCGGTTGACGAACGCCCGCGCGATCGCCACGCGCTGCTGCTCGCCGCCGGACAGCTCGTGCGGGCGGCGCTTCTCCTTGCCGGCCAGCCCGACCATCTCCAGCACGTCCGGCACGGTGGTGAGGATGTGGTGGCGCGGCTTGCCGATGACCTGGAGCGCGAACGCGACGTTCTCGAAGACCGTCTTGTTGTGCAGCAGGCGGAAGTCCTGGAACACCGCGCCGATCTGGCGCCGCAGCTGCGGGACCTTCCACGACGACAGCGTGGTGAGGTCCTTGCCCGCGACGAACACGCGCCCGGCGGACGGCCGCTCCTCGCGCAGCACGAGGCGCAGGAAGGTGGACTTCCCGGAGCCGGACGCCCCGACGAGGAACACGAACTCGCCGCGCTCGACGTCCAGGCTGACCTGGTCCAGCGCGGGGCGTGCGCCGCGCGCGTAGACCTTGGTGACGTTCTCGAATCTGATCACAGCGGTGCGGCCAGTGCTGGGGGACGGGAGGGTGGTGCGGTCCTGGCCGCGACGAGCGTAGGCAGCGCCTCGTCGTGACCGGACCGTGACACGCCGTCGGCTCCCTGTGAGAACGCGCGGCCGCCGCCGTCAGCCGGCGCGACCGCCCGAATCGCCCGGAACGTCCCGGTTGTCAGTCCTGCGCCGACCGCCGCCAGCGGATGCCCGCCTCGATGAACCCGTCGATGTCCCCGTCGAACACCGCGGAGGTGTTGCCGACCTCGTGCTCGGTGCGCAGGTCCTTGACCATCTGGTACGGGTGCAGCACGTAGGACCGCATCTGGTCGCCCCAGGACGCCTTGATGTCGCCCGCGAGCTCCTTCTTCTTCGCGTCCTCCTCGGCCCTGCGGACCAGGAGCAGGCGCGACTGCAGGACGCGCAGCGCGGCGGCACGGTTCTGGATCTGCGACTTCTCGTTCTGCATCGACACGACGATGCCGGTCGGGAGGTGCGTCATGCGGACCGCGGAGTCGGTGGTGTTGACCGACTGGCCGCCGGGGCCGGAGGACCGGAAGACGTCGACCTTGATCTCCGACTCGGGGATCTCGATGTTGTCGTCGCTCTGCTCGATCAGCGGGATGACCTCGACGGCCGCGAAGGACGTCTGCCGGCGGCCCTGGTTGTCGAACGGCGAGATGCGCACCAGGCGGTGCGTGCCGGCCTCGACCGAGAGGTGCCCGAACGCGTACGGCGCCTTCACCTCGAACGTCGCGGACTTCAGGCCCGCCTCCTCCGCGTACGAGGTGTCGAGCACGGTGGTCGGGTAGCCGTGCCGCTCCGCCCAGCGCAGGTACATCCGCATGAGCATCTCGGCGAAGTCCGCCGCGTCGACGCCGCCCGCGCCGGCGCGGATCGTCACCACGGCCTCGCGCTGGTCGTACTCGCCGTTCAGCAGGGTGCGGACCTCGAGCTCGCCCAGGTCCTTGCGGATGGTCACCAGCTCGGCCTCGGCCTCCGCGAGGGTCTCGGCGTCGCCGCCGTCCTCCGTCGCCATCTCGACCAGGGTCTCCAGGTCGTCGATGCGGCCCCCGAGCCTGTCGACGCGGTCCAGCTCGGACTGCGTCGCGCTCAGCGCGCTCGTGACCTTCTGCGCGGACTCGGGGTCGTCCCACAGGTCCGGCGCCGAGGCCTTCTCGGAGAGCTCGGCGATCTTCGCGCGCAGGGCCGTGGGGTCGGACACCGCCTGGATCGACTGGAGCGTGCTGCGCAGGTCGCGGATCTCGGCGGGGAAGTCGGTGGCTGCCACGACGGTCCAGGCTACCGGCTGCCGGCAGGCCCCACGAGCAGGGCCGCCGCGCCCGGCGCCGGTCCCGTCCCGGGCGCGCGGCGAGCCACTACGGTGTGAGCGTGAACAGCCCAGCCCCGTCCGGACGCCAGCACACCCTCGCGCACGGCGCGCACCGCGCCACGATCGCCGAGGTCGGCGCGAGCGTCCGCACCTACGCCGTCGGGGGGCGCGACGTCGTGCTCCCGTTCGCCGAGGACGCCCTCGCCCCCGCCTACTCCGGGGCGGTGCTCGCCCCGTGGCCGAACCGCCTGCGCGACGGGCAGTACACGTGGGAGGGCACGGAGCACCAGGTCCCGGTCACCGAGCCCGACCGCGGCACCGCGCTGCACGGCCTCGTCGCGCACGTCCGGTTCGAGCGGGTCGCGGGCGACGACGCCTCGGTCACCCTGCGCCACGACCTGGTCCCCACGCCCGGCTACCCGTGGTCGCTGCGCCTCGACGTCACGTACACGCTGTCCGACGCGGGGCTGCGCGTGCACGTCGTGACGACGAACCTGTCCGGCACCGCGGCGCCGTACGGCATCGGGTTCCACCCGTGGCTCTCCCCCGGCGACGCCGCCGTCGACGACTGCACGCTGCGCGTCGACGCCACGTCCCAGGTCACGAACGACGAGCGGCTGCTGCCCACGGGCACCCGGCCGCTCGCGGGCGCCGAGGACCGCCGCACGCCGCAGCCCCTCGCCGGCGTCGCGCTGGACGACGCGTTCGTCGACGTCACGCGGGACGCGGACGGCCTGTCGTGGATCGTGCTCGGCGCGCCCGACGGCCACGCCGCCGCGATGTGGATGGACGGGACGATGGACACCTGGCAGGTGTGCACCGGCGACGGCATCCCGCTGATCGACCGCCGCGGGGTCGCCGCCGAGCCGATGAGCTGCATCGCCGACGCGTTCCGGACCGGCGAGCGCCTCGTGCGCCTCGAGCCCGGCGCGAGCCACGAGGTGACCTGGGGCATGACGCTGGTCTGAGCCGCCGTCCCGCACGGACGACGAAGGCCCCGCCGGTCACCGGCGGGGCCTTCGTGCGTCCAGGGGGTCCGGCGTCAGCCGTAGTACTCGCCGTCGGCCATGACGCCCTTCGTGTACTCCCAGTGCCAGCGCTCGTAGGGCCCGCTGCCGCCAGGGCGAGCCCACGAGGGGTTCTCCCAGCCGAACACCGGGGCGTTGTCGTTCATCCACTCCCACTGGGCGCCCGTCGTCTGCGAGCTGCACAGGTCGACCGCGAGCCCCCAGCCGTGGTTGCTGCGGCCGGCGGGCGCGGCCAGGCCGCCCTTCGCCGCCTTCACCGCGCGCTGCTCGGCGAGGGTGCGGTAGCCGCTCGACAGGCACAGGTCCGTGCCGAACCGCGTGACCCACATCGCGTTGAGCTCGGCGAGCGCCTCGGCGGCGTCCGCACGGAGCTGGGTCGTGCCGTCCCAGAGGTAGCAGAGGTCGGACTGCGGCAGCTGGCCGTTCGCGCTGTCCGTGCCGGCCTCGCCGCTGCACCCCGGCAGGATCTCGCGCTCCTCCGAGCGGCTCACGTCGACCTGCGCCCGCACGGCGGTCGCGTCGGCGGACACGAGGGACGCGGGCGGCAGCACGGCCGACGGGGACGACGTCAGCGCCTCCACCGTGCTCGGCAGCGTCGCGTCGGCCTGCGCGTCGGTGTACCCGTCGTCGCTGCGCGCGGCCTGCTGCGAGAGCGGGACGGCGACGGTGACGGCCGCGAGGGTCACGAGGACGCCGGCGCGGGTGCCCCACCGGGCGAGCGGTCCCGTGCGGTGGTCGCGGGCTGCCGGCGCGGCGGTGACGGCCACCGCGGCGGCCGTCACGGCGCGGGGCGCGCCCGCGTGCCGGGAGGCCTCACGGAGCTGGCGACGGGTCGGGGAGCCGGTGGCGGCAGGCTGCACGCTGTGCGACGCCACGGGGCCTCCGATGCTCGCGGGTGGACGAGGGATCCCGTCCGGGAGGCGGGCACGGACGCACCGCGGTCACGGCTCCCGGGGGGACGATCACGAAACCATAACGGGCGCGCGGGCCCGCTCCAACCCCCTCGGGGCGAGATCGTTGACGGATCATCGGCGTGTCGCGCCGGATCACCCACCGGGACCACCCGGACGTGTGACGAAGGTCCCACGAACGGGTGCACGGGGACCCCGTCAGTGCCGCACGGCCCCGCGCTGCATCGCGTCCCGCACCTCGCCGACGAGCTCCTCGAGGATGTCCTCCAGGAACACGACACCGACCGCCCGGCCGTCCTCCTCCACCCGCGCCAGGTGGACGCCGGAGCGCTGCATCGCGGCGAGCGCCTCCTCCACCTCGTCGTCGGGCGAGACGACCGCGAGCGCCCGGACCCGCCACGCCGGCACCGGCAGGCGGCGGGACTCGTCGTCCGCGTACAGGACGTCCTTCACGTGCAGGTACCCGACCGGGCTGCCGTCGCGGCCCAGCACCGGGAACCGGCTGTAGCCCGTGCGGGCGACGAGTCGCTCCACCTCCTCGGGGGTCACGTCGGCGGGCACCGGCACGAGGTCCGCCACCGGCACCATGACCTCGGCCGCGGTGCGGTCGGAGAACTCCAGCGCACCCGACAGCAGGCCCTGCTCGTCGGCCAGCAGGCCCTCGGCCTGCGACTGCTCGACGATCGACTGCACCTCCTGGGCGGTGAACGCCGACGCCACCTCGTCCCGGGGGTCGACGCCGAACAGCCGCAGCACGTGGTTCGCCACCCAGTTCAGCCCCCCGATGACCGGCCGCACCACGCGCGCCAGCCACACCAGCGGCGGGCCGAACACCAGCACGGCGCGGTCCGGGCCGGACACGGCGAGGTTCTTGGGCACCATCTCGCCGAGCACGACGTGCAGGTACACCACGACGAGCAGGGCGACGACGAACGCGATCGGGTGCGCCAGGCTCGTGCTCACCCCGAGGGCGTGCAACGGGTCCTCGATGAGGTGCGCGATCGCCGGCTCGGCCACCAGGCCCAGGCTGGTGGAGCACACGGTCACGCCGAGCTGCGCGCACGCGAGCATCAGCGAGACGTGCTCCATCGCCCACAGCACGGTCACGGCGCGGCGGTCGCCCGCCTCGGCCTTCGGCTCGATGGCCGAGCGGCGGGCGGAGATGATCGCGAACTCGGCCGCGACGAAGAACGCGTTGCCGGCCAGCAGCGCGACGGCGAGGGCGAGGGCGAGGCCGTTGCTCATCGACCGGCCTCCTCGTCCGCGACCGGCGCCTCGGCGGGGCGCACGACGACGCGCTCGACCCGGCGGCGGCTCATCGACTCCACGCGCAGCACGACGGAGCCGGCCCGGACCTCGTCGCCCACCTCGGGGACGCGCCCGAGCGCGGCCATCACCAGGCCGCCGAGCGTCTCGTACCGGCCGTCCTCCGGGACCACCAGGCCGGTGGTCTCGGTGAGCTCGTCCGGCCGCAGCAGGCCCGAGACCTCCCACGCGCCGTCGGCGCGCCGCGACGCCGTCGTGCGGCGCCGGTCGTGCTCGTCGGCGACGTCACCCACCAGCTCCTCGACGACGTCCTCCAGGGTCACCACGCCGGACGTGCCGCCGTACTCGTCCACGACCACCGCCATCTGCAGGCCGTGCTCGCGCAGCTCCACCAGCAGCGGGCCGAGGTGCACGGTCTCCGGCACGCGCGGGGCGTCGACCATCAGCGCCGCCGCCGGCACCTCGCCGCGGCGCTCGTACGGCACCGCGATCGCGCGGCGCAGGTGCACCATCCCCACCACGTCGTCCGAGTCGTCACCGATCACCGGGAACCGGGAGTGCCCGGTCTCGCGGGCCAGGCGCACGACGTCCGCCGCGGTGTCCTCGCGGCGCAGCACGACGACGCGCTGCCGGTCGGTCATGACGTCGACCGCAGTGAGACCGGAGAAGTCGATGGAGTTGGTGATGAGCACCGCCGTCGACGCGTCGAGCGTCCCGACCTGGGCGGACCGGCGGACGAGCGCGGCGAGCTCCTGCGGCGACCGCCCGCCGGACAGCTCCTCGCGGGGCTCCACGCCGACGCGCCGCAGCAGCGCGTTCGCGCTCGAGTTGAACAGGGTGATGAGCGGTCGCAGCGCCGTGGTGAACCCGCGCTGCAGCGGGGCCACCCACCGGGCGGTGCCGAGCGGCCTGCTGATCGCGAAGTTCTTGGGCACGAGCTCGCCGAACAGCATCGAGAACCCGTTGACGAGCACGAGGGTCAGCACCACCGCGACCACGCCGCCGGCCGCCGCGCCGAGGGCGGACTCCCGCAGCGGGCCGCCCAGCAGCCGGCTCACGGCGGGCTGCGTGGTGTAGCCGAGCAGCACGGTGGTGACCGTGATGCCGACCTGGGCACCGGACAGCTCCGTGGACAGCCGGCGCAGCGCCTTCAGGACGCTCTGGCCGCGGCGGTCGTCCGGGCGGGTCTGGCGGTCGACCACGCCGGGGTCGAGCGTGACCAGGGAGAACTCGCTGGCCACGAACACGGCGGTCCCCGCGGTCAGCACGACGCCGAGCAGCACGAGCAGCCACTCGGTCAGCACGGGTCACCCCGGCGGGCGCGGGTCCCGGCGCGGGCACGGGGCCCCGCGAGGAGGTTCAGGAGGCAGGGAGGGCCGGCATGGTCGCCCCCGGGCTCGTCGGCCCGGGAAGGACGCCGGCAGCGACTTGAGCTGCTCATGGTGGGGTCGATCATACGAAACCTCCACACCCGCGCTCTACGCTGGGTCGATGACGTTCGCTTCCCGTCCCGGCGGTGCCGCCGGCAGCCCCGCGGGCACCCCGGGCTCCGCGTCCACGTCGGTGCTCGTCGTCGAGGACGAGCCCGCCATCGCCACCGCGGTCGCGCGGCGGCTCTCCGCCGAGGGCTGGCAGGTCGAGACTGTCGGCGACGGGCTCCAGGCCGTCGACGCCGCCGCCCGGCTGAACCCCGACGTCGTCGTGCTCGACGTGATGCTGCCGGGGATCGACGGCCTCGAGGTGTGCCGCCGCATCCAGGCCGACCGGCCCGTCCCCGTCCTCATGCTGACCGCGCGCGACGACGAGACGGACATGCTCATCGGGCTCGGGGTCGGCGCCGACGACTACATGACCAAGCCGTTCTCGATGCGCGAGCTCGTCGCGCGGGTCAAGGCCCTCCTGCGGCGCCAGCAGCGGGCCGCGCTCGCCGCGGAGCTCGCGGCGGTGTCGCCCGAGGCCGAGCCGCCCGTCGCGGTCGGCGACGTCGTCATCGACCGCGCGCAGCGCCGCGTGCACCGCGCCGGCGAGGAGGTGCACCTCACCCCGACCGAGTTCGACCTGCTGCTCGCGCTCGCCGCCAGCCCCCGCACCGTGCTCACCCGCGAGCGCCTGCTGGCCGAGGTGTGGGACTGGGTGGACGCCTCGGGGACGCGCACCGTCGACTCGCACGTGAAGGCCCTGCGCAGGAAGCTCGGCGCGGACCTCATCCGCACGGTGCACGGCGTGGGCTACGCGCTGGAGCCGGCCGGCACGGGCACCGGCGGCGCGTGACGGTCCCCCGGCACCAGCGGCCGCGCGTCGGGCGGCTGCCGGACGTGCGGCCGCTCGACCGGCTGCGCTCCATCAAGATCAAGCTGGGCGTGCTCGTCGCGGCGGCGGTGTTCGTCGCCGCCCTGCTGACGTGGATCGGCCTGAACAACGCGCTGGGCCCGACGCGGACGTTCCCGATCGTCATCGTCATCGCCCTCGTCATGACGCAGGTGCTCGCCCGCGGCATGACGTCGCCGCTGCGGGAGATGACCGCGGCCGCGCGGGCCATGGCGGCGGGCGACTACAGCCGCCGCGTGCGCGCGACGAGCCGCGACGAGGTGGGCGAGCTCGCGGCGGCGTTCAACCGCATGGCGGACGACCTCGAGCAGGCCGACTCCCTGCGCCGCGAGATGGTCGCGAACGTGTCGCACGAGCTGCGCACCCCGGTCACCGCCCTGCAGGCCCAGCTCGAGAACATCGTCGACGGGGTGAGCGACCCCGACCCGGAGTCCATGCGCGCCGCCCTGGCCCAGACGCAGCGCCTCAGCCGGCTCGTCGCCACCCTGCTCGACCTGTCGCGCCTCGAGGCGGGGGCCGTCGACCTGCAGGTCACCGAGGTGCCGCTGCAGCAGTTCCTCGAGGAGGCCGCGCAGGAGGGGCGCCTGGTCGGTGCCTCCAAGGACCTCACGTTCCCGGTGCAGGTGGAGCCGCCGGACCTCACCGTGCCCGCCGACCGCGAGCGCCTGCACCAGGTGGTCGCCAACCTCGTGCAGAACGCGGTGCGGCACTCCCCGCGCGGCGCCCCCGTCCGGCTCGAGGCGCACCGCGCCGGCGGCTGGGTGCGGATCGACGTCGTCGACCAGGGCCCCGGCATCGCGGCCGACCAGCGGCAGCGCGTCTTCGAGCGGTTCGCGCGCGGCAACACCCCGGCGATCACCGGGCAGATCTCCACGGGCGGCACCGGGCTCGGGCTGTCGATCGTGCGCTGGGCGGTCACGCTCCACGGCGGCACGGTCGAGGTCGCCGACACGGACACCGGCTGCACCATGCGCGTGATGCTCCCCTCGCGGCGCACGTCCCGGCCCGCGACCGCCGCGTTCTAGCGGCTCCGTCCGGCGGCGGAGGCCCGCCGGTCGCGGCGGCGCGCGGTCTCCGCCTCGCGACGGATCCGCCGGGCCACCGCCGGCTCCTAGGGTCGAGGCATGCCACCCGACGCCACGCACGCCATCGAGGTCAGTCACCTCACGAAGACGTTCGGCCAGGTCCGGGCCGTCGACGACCTGAGCTTCACCGTCCGGCCCGGCCGGGTGACCGGGTTCCTCGGCCCGAACGGCGCCGGCAAGACGACGACGCTGCGGATGCTGCTGGGGCTGGTGACGCCGACCAGCGGCACCGCGACCATCGGGGGCCGCCGCTACACCGAGCTCGACCGCCCCATGCGGACCGTCGGCGCCGCGCTCGAGGCCGCGGACTTCCACCCCGGCCGCACGGCGCTGGACCACCTGCGCGTGTTCGCGCCGCAGGCCGGGGTCCCGGACTCCCGGGCGCCCGAGGTGCTCGACCTCGTGGGGCTGGGGTTCGCCGCGAAGCGCCGCGTCGGCGGCTTCTCCCTCGGCATGCGGCAGCGGCTCGCGCTGGCGACCACGCTGCTGGGCGACCCGCCCGTGCTGCTGCTGGACGAGCCCGCGAACGGCCTGGACCCCGAGGGCATCCGCTGGCTGCGCGACCTGCTGCGGGCGCTCGCCGCCCAGGGCCGGACCGTCCTGGTGTCCTCGCACGTGCTCTCCGAGGTGCAGCAGACGGT
Source organism: Cellulomonas olei (assembly GCF_039548315.1). Lineage (NCBI taxonomy): Bacteria > Bacillati > Actinomycetota > Actinomycetes > Micrococcales > Cellulomonadaceae > Cellulomonas > Cellulomonas olei. The sequence goes on along the minus strand of NZ_JBCLVN010000015.1, from coordinate 3,561 downwards.
CGACGACGTCGTCATCATCGCCGGCGGCCGCCTGGTGCACGCCTCCACGCTCGAGGAGCTGGGGCGCATGACGGAGCCGCGCGTCCGCATCTCCTCGCCGGACGCGCAGCGGCTGGACGCGCTCGTGGCCGCCCACGGCTGGACGGCCGGCCCCGTCGCCCCCGGCGTCGTCGAGGTCACCGGCACCGACGCCGCCGCCGTCGGGCACGCCGCGTTCGCGGCCGGTCTCGAGCTGCACGAGCTCGCCACGCACGCCGCCGGCCTGGAGGAGCTGTTCCTCAGCCTGACGTCGTCGACCGCCGAGCACGCCGCCCCGCCCGGGGCACCGCCGACCGCCACCGGGCCGACCGCCGCCGACGCGTCCACCGGAGGTGCGCGATGAAGGACACCCTGGTCTCCGAGTACCGGAAGATCGTCACGACCCGCACCTGGTGGGTGCTGCTGGTCGTCATGGTCGGCTACATGGCGTTCCTCGGGACGATGATGGCGTTCGCCTTCACGTTCGACGACGGCTCGCAGGTCTCCACGGGCGGCGGCGCCACGCCGGTCGTCGACGCGCGGGACATCGCCGTGGCGGTGTACTCCCTTCCCGCCTCGCTGGGGTACGCCCTGCCGCTGCTGGTCGGGGTCCTGGCCGTGACCGCGGAGTTCCGGCACCGCACGCTCACGCCGACGCTCCTGGCCCAGCCCGACCGCAACCGGTTCGTGGCCGGCAAGCTGATCGCGTCGATCCCGATGGGCCTGCTGTACGGCGTGCTCGGGACGCTCGCGACCGTCGCCGCGGGCGCCACCGTGTTCGCCTTCACCGACGCGGACGCGTTCCTCGGGGACGCGCAGATGTGGGGCGTCATCGCCCGGACGGTCCTCTCGCTCACCATCTGGTGCGTGCTCGGCGTCGGGCTCGGGTTCGCGCTGCCGAACCAGGTCGTGGCGATCATCGTCGTGCTGGCCTTCACGCAGTTCGTGGAGCCGATCGCCCGCCTGGTGCTCAACCTCAACGACGCGACGGCGGGCATCGCGCGGTTCATGCCCGGTGCGGCGGGCGAGGCGATCAGCGGCGGGTCGTTCTACTCCGCGAGCGGCCTGGGGGACCTCCTGTCACCCGCGGCGGGCGCCCTGGTCCTGGTCGGCTACGCGCTGGTGCTCGCCCTGGTCGGACGCCTCACGACGCTGCGGCGCGACATCACCTGACGGCACCGGGTCACCTGACGGCACCGGCCAGGCGCGCGAGCGGCCCGGCGGCGTCGCGGACCGCCGCGGCGTCGGCCGGGTCCAGGCGGGAGAGCGCGGTCTCCAGCGTCCGCGCCCATGCCTGCTCGACCGTCTCGCGGCGCCGCCGGGCGAGGGGCGTCGGGTGCAGCCGGGCGACCCGCCGGTCGGCGGCGTCCGCGACGCGCTCGACGAGCCCGCGCCCGGCGAGCCCGCGGACGGCGGCGCTCACGTTGCTCTGCCGCAGGCCGAGTGCCTCGGCGGCGCCGCCGACGCTCGTGCCGGGGTGCCGGTCGACGTACCGCATGACCTCGAACTCCGTCGGGGGCAGCCCGGGCAGCCCGCCGGCCTCGGAGTCCTGCTCCCGGCGCACCGCGCGCGAGAGGTCGTGCAGCGCGGAGGCGAGCTGCCGCAGGGCGTGCGTGGCGTCGGTGTCGGCGTCGGTCACCGCTCGAGGCTACCGCGGCTCATATGACTCGACATATATGACCTCATAGATAGAATGCTCCCCGGCAGCGGCACCGAGCCGCCCTCCGTCCGCGCTGGAGCACCCCCCATGATCACGCCCCCGGGCCCCGCCGTGCCCTCGACCACGACCGCACCCGCCCGCAGCACCCCGCAGCTCGGCGGGGACCGGCCGCTCACGCCCGCGGTGACCGTCGCCCTCGCCCTCCTCACCGCGATCGCACCGCTGGCCACCGACATGTACCTGCCGGCGTTCCCGCAGCTCGCGCGGGACCTCGGCACCAGCGCCTCGGTCGTGCAGCTGTCCTTGACGACGTTCCTCGTGGGCCTCGCGCTGGGGCAGCTCGTGATCGGGCCGCTCTCCGACCAGCGCGGCCGCCGGGGGCTGCTCGTCGCCGGCAGCGCGGTGTGCGCCGCGGCGGGGCTGGCCTGCGCGCTCGCGCCGTCCGCCGGCTTCCTCGTGGCCGCCAGGTTCGTCCAGGGGTTCAGCGGCGCGGCGGGGGTGGTGCTCAGCCGCGCGGTCGTCAGCGACCGGGCGCGCGGGGACGCCGCCGCGCGCGTGTTCGGCGTCATGATGCTCATCCAGGGCGTCGCGCCGGTCGCGGCCCCGCTGGTCGGCGGCACGCTCGTGACCGCGGTGGGCTGGCGGGGCGTGTTCGCCATCCTCGCCGGGGCGAGCGCGCTCATGCTCGTCGCCGTGCTCGCGCTCGTCCCCGAGACGCTCCCCCGCGAGCACCGCACCGGCGGCGGCGTGGCGAGCACCCTCCGGGACGCCCGCGCCGTGCTCAGCAACCGGCGCTTCGTCGGCTGGACCGGGTCGCTCGTGCTCGGCTTCGCCGCGATGTTCGCGTACATCTCGGCCTCGCCGTTCGTGCTGCAGAACGTGCTCGGCCTCTCGGTCGGGGCGTACTCCCTGGCCTTCGCGGCCAACGCCCTGGGCCTCGGGCTCGTGGCCGGGCTGGGCACGGCCCTGGTCGGCCGGTTCGGCGCCCGGCGCCTGCTGACCGCGGGCGTGACCGCGGTGGCGGTGCTCAGCGTGCTGCTGCTGGTGGACGTCGTGCTGCTCGACCTGCCGCGCCTGCCCACCCTCGTGCTGCTCTTCCTCACCGTGAGCGCGCTCGGCCTGGTGTTCGGCAACGCCACCACGCTCGCCACCGACGAGGCGGCGGGGGCGGCGGGCACCGGGTCGGCCCTGCTCGGGGCGCTCCAGTTCGGCCTCGGCGCGCTCGTCTCGCCGCTCGTCGGCCTGCGCGGGGAGCACGACGCGCTCCCGATGGCCGTGACGATGGTCGTCCTCGCGCTCGGTTCCGCGGTCGCGGCACGGGTCGCGGCGACCGCCCCGCACGACGCGCCCATGACCGAGTTGGCACGCGGCTGACCCGGGGCAGACCCGCGGATGGGACCCCCGACACCCCTCGCGGACCCGGCGTGTGACGAGCACGTGAACCACCCGCGCGTCACCCTCCCCGACGGGAGACGACACGCAGTCAGGACGTAGGGTTGGCCACGAACCGATCCGGCGAAGACGCGGTCAGTGACCGCGGAGGAAGTGGGCGATCCTCGCGTGTCCCAGCATGCCGAGCCAGACGTGAACCGGGCCGACTTCGGCGCGAACGCGTGGCTGGTGGACGAGCTGTACGAGCAGTACCTCCAGGACAAGACCGCGGTCGACCCGGCGTGGTGGGACTTCTTCGAGGGCTACCGCCCCTCGTCCCCCCAGCCGACGACCTCGGGGGCACCGGACGGCGCGTCGGGGGACGCCGCCACCGCCGACGGCCGTGCCGCGTCCGGCTCCGGGGGCGACGGGGCGACCGCGACGCCGGCCCCGGCCGCGTCGCCCGCGCCCGCCGCGGACGGCGCACCCGGCGGCGAGCGCGACGGCACCGT